>WHTA01000016.1 GCA_009379825.1 Streptosporangiales bacterium | reverse complement strand
GGGCAGGGAGGCACTGATGTCGTCGACGTTGTTGAGTGTGGGGCCGTGGCTGGGCGTTGCCGTGGCCGTGTTGGCGGTCGTGGCGGCGGTTGTTGCGCGGGTGGGCAGGCTGGGCCAGGAACGCCGCATCGCCGTTGCCGCGGTGCGGGCGGTGGTGCAGCTGGGTGTGGTGTCACTGGTCATCACGGCGATCCTCGGGTCGTTGTCGCTGACCGCCGTCTTCGTGCTCGTCATGTACACCATCGCCGCTCGGACCGCTGGGCGGCGCGCCACCACGCACCGCAGCGGGTGGTGGGCCGCGCTACCGATCGTGGCCGGCACCGCACCGGTCATCGGGACGCTGCTCGCCACCGGTCTGTTGCCGGCCAAGGCGATCGCGGTGATCCCGGTCAGCGGCATCCTCATCGGCGGGGCCATGACCGCGACCGCACAGGCCGCGCGGCGCGCACTCGACGAGCTGCACACCAGGCACGGCGAGTGGGAGGCCGGCCTCTCGCTCGGCATGCTGCCGCGCGACGCCGGCCTGGAGATCTGCCGGCCGTCCGCCGCGCAGGCGCTCATCCCCGCGCTCGACCAGACGCGCACGGTCGGGCTGGTGACGTTGCCGGGCGCGTTCGTCGGCATGCTGATCGCGGGTGCGCACCCACTCGCGGCCGGGGCGACCCAACTGTTCGTGTTGGTCGGCCTGCTCGCCGTCGAGACCGTCGCCGTCGTGCTGACGCTCGAACTCGTCGTCCGCGGCCGCATCCGCCCACAACTGCGCGCATCGTCTGCCGCGTCAGCTTGACATGCGTACGTCCGGCTGAGAAGGATTGACCGGACCGCGGCAGGTGACGAGGGGACCGACGTGATCGAGTTCGAGTCCGTCACTAAGCGTTTCCCCGGCGCAGCGATCGGTGTCGACGAGCTCAGCCTGCAGATCCCGACCGGCCAGATCACCGTGTTCGTAGGTCCTTCCGGCTGCGGCAAGACCACGTCGCTGCGCATGATCAACCGGATGATCGAGCCGACGTCCGGCCGGATCACGCAGGACGGCGACGATCTCAGCAAGGTCGACAAGGCCACGCTGCGCCGGCGGATGGGCTACGTCATCCAGCAGGTGGGCCTGCTGCCGCACCGCACCATCATCGACAACGTCTGCACGGTGCCCTACCTCCTCGGCCAGAGCAAGGCGGCGGCCAGGAAGGCCGGCATGCAGCTGCTCGAGCGGGTCGGGCTCGATCCTTCGCACGCCAAGCGCTACCCCGCACAGCTGTCCGGCGGTCAGCAACAGCGGGTGGGGGTCGCCAGAGCGCTGGCCGCGGACCCGCCGGTGATGCTGATGGACGAGCCGTTCAGCGCCGTCGACCCGATCGTGCGGGAGAACCTGCAGGACGAGTTCCTCCGGCTGCAGCAGGACCTCAGCAAGACCATCGTGTTCGTCACGCACGACATCGACGAGGCCATCAAGCTGGGCGACCAGGTCGCGGTCTTCGGCGGCGGCGGCAGGGTCGTACAGATCGCGCCGCCCGCAGAGCTGCTCGCCAGCCCGAAGGACGAGTTCGTGGAGAGCCTCGTCGGTCGCGACCGCGGCTACCGCAGGCTGTCGTTCGTCACCGCGGCCGGTCTGCCCACCGAACCGGTCGCCACCGTCGCCACGGGCAGCCCGCCGTCGGACGTACGCGCGGCGGCCGCCAGGGCCGACCGGCGGTGGCTGCTCAGCATCGACCCCGACCAACACCCGGTGGCCTGGCTCGACGGCCACGACCAGTCCGACGACGAGATCGCCCACGTACCCGTCGGCACGACCTACACCACGGCCGACACCTGCCGCACCGCACTCGACGGCGCGCTGGCCTCACCCGCCGGACTAGCCGTCCAGGTGGACGCCGAGGGGCGCGTGGTCGGCGCGGTCGGCCACGACCAGATCGCGCAGTACGTCACCGCGTTGCGCAGCGCCGAAGCCGAGGCAGAGCCAGCACCGTGAACCCGTCGGGTGGGTACGCATGATCGAGTTCCTGGACGCGAACTCGCCGAGGATCCTCGCCGGCCTCGTGCAGCACCTCTACTTGTCAGTGCTACCGATCATCATTGGTCTCGTGCTTGCCATCCCTCTCGGCATGGCAGCGGTGCGTTCCCGGTGGATCGACGCACCGCTGCTCGGCGCGTCCAGCGTCGCCTACTCGATCCCGTCGCTCGCCCTCTTCATCGTGATGCCTGGCATCCTCGGCACGCAGATCCTCGACCCGATCAACGTGATCGTGGCGCTGTCGCTCTACACCCTCGCGCTGCTGTTCCGCAGCGTCACCGACGGCCTGAAGGCCGTGCCGGAACCGGTGCGGATGGCGTCCACCGCCATGGGGATGCGCCGGTTGCGGCAGCTGCTCACCGTCGAGCTGCCGATCGCCGTACCCGTCATCGCGGCGGGGTTGCGGGTGACGTCGGTCTCCAACATCAGCATGGTCAGCGTGGGCGCGCTGATCGGCGTCGGCGGGCTCGGTGACCTGTTCACCTACGGGTTCCAGATCGGCTCGCTGCCGCTGATCCTCACCGGCATAGTGCTCTCCGTAGCGCTTGCGTTCCTGGCCGACCTGATCATCGTGGTGCTGCAACGGATGCTCACACCCTGGGCCCGGGCGAGGGAGGCGCGCTGATGGTGGGCGACCTGTTCGCGTTCTTCGCCGACGCGCAGCACTGGACCGGGCCGGAAGGCATCCCGCTGCGCGCCGCCGAACACCTGCTTTACACGGTGCTCGCGTTGCTGATCGCGTTCGCCATCGCGTTCCCCGTCGGCCTGCTGATCGGGCACACCAACCGCGGCGCGTTCCTGGCGATCAACATCGGCAATGCCGGCCGCGCGCTGCCCACGCTCGGCTTCCTCGTGCTCCTGGTGCTGCTGACCACCGTCGGGCTGGTGCCGGTTCTCGTCGCGTTGGTGGTGCTCGCCATCCCGCCGATCCTCACCGCCACGTACGCCGGCATCCGCAACGTGGAGCCGGACATCGTGGACGCCTCCCGCGGCATGGGCATGACGGAGCGCCAGGTGCTCTTCCAGGCCGAGCTGCCCGCCGCGCTGCCGATCGTCGTCGGTGGGTTACGTACGGCGACACTGCAGGTCGTATCCACCGCCACCGTGGCGGCGTACGTTAGCTTGGGTGGCCTTGGCCGGTTCCTCATCGACGGCCTCGCACAACGGGAGTACCCCACCATGTTGGCCGGTGCCGTACTCGTCGCGGTACTGGCCATCGCGCTCGACGTCGTGTTCGTCGGGCTGAAGACGGTCGCGCAGCCAGGCGGGCTCGCGGCACGCACGAAACCGACGTCGAGGCGGCCGGTTACCAACCACCGACAGAGTACCGCTTCGTGACGACCAGAAAGGAGTGCGTGCGATGCGACGCACGCTCGTCAGCCTGCTGACCGCCGGGGCGCTCGTCCTCACCGCCGGGTGCGGTGGTGGCGGTGACCCGTTGGAAGGCGGCGACAAGGAGGGCGGCGCCAGTGGCACGATCACGGTGGGCGCCGCGAACTTCCCGGAGAACCAACTGCTCGCCGAGATCTACGCCCAGGTGCTCGAGGCAGAAGGCGTCAAGGTCTCGCGGAAGATGAACGTCGGCACCAGGGAGGCGTACATCCCGGCGCTGAAGGACGGCTCGATCGACCTCCTCCCCGAGTACACCGGCAGCCTGCTGGAGTACCAGAAGAAGGGGCACACCGAGGACGCTACGGACCCGGAGAAGGTGTACGAGCAGGCGCAAGCCAGCCTGCCGAAGGGCTTCGAGCTGCTGGACATGTCCTCCGCCGAGGACAAGGACGCGGTGGTCGTCACTCAGCAGACCGCGGACAAGTACGACCTGACCTTGCTCAGCGACCTGAAGCCGCACGCCCCGAAGATGGTCCTCGGCGGGCCGCCGGAGTGGGAGAAGCGGTACAACGGCGTCGAGGGTCTCCGCGAGGTGTACGGGCTGAAGTTCAAGAACTTCAAGAAGCTCGACGTCGCCGGGCCGATCTCGGTGAAGGCACTGAAGGACGGCCAGGTCGACGCGGTCAACCTGTTCACCACGCAGAGCGCGATCGAGCAGAACAACTTCGTCGCGCTCGAGGACCCGGAGAACCTCTACATCGCGCAGAACGTCACGCCGTTGATCAACTCCGAGAAGGCGGACGCGAAGACGAAGAAGGCGCTCAACGCCGTGTCGGCCAAGCTGACCACGGACAAGCTGAAGAAGCTGGTGGCCGAGGTCGAGGTGGACAAGAAGGACGCCGCCACCGTGGCGAAGCAGTTCATCGACGACAACGGCCTGGCGAAGTAGCAGCCGCGACGCCGCGGTGGACCATCGTGTAGCCAGCACACCCATGTTGGTCCATCGTGGCGCGGCTCAGCCCGGCTGTGCCCGTTGCCAGCTGACGACGAGCTCGTTCTTGCGGCCGAAGCGCTCCAGGTGGCTGCCGACGACCTCCTCCACGCGGCTGAGCTCGGCCTCGTCGGGGGCTTCGGCTTCGAGGATCAGCTCGCCCTCCTCGGCGCGCAGGGCACAGTGGCCGAACGGGAACGGCAGCGCACCGGCACTCCCGTCCCAGGTGGCATCGATACGGCGCGACATGTGGCTGGCCAGCTGCTTCGCGTAGCGGGCGGGCGCGTCGGTACGCACGGCGGCATACGAGCTCGGCATCGGACCCTTCCTTGCTGGTCGTCGTGTCCGCAGCCTAGCGCGGCGTCACTGCAGGTAGCGGCGTACCTCGCGCACCGTGCGGACGCCGGTCTCCAGCGAGTCCAGGCCGGCCTCCTTCGCGGCGCGGCGGCGGCGGAGCAGGTCCCAGCACTGGTCGAGCTCGTTCTCCAGCAGCTGCAGGCGCTCGCGCTCCGCGGCGCCGTCGATGTCGCCGGCGGCGAGCTGCTCGCGCAGGGTGTGTTCCTCGTCGACCAGTTCGTGCACCCGCCCGAGGATGTCGCGTTCGTCCATCGTGCGCCCCCTGCCGTCTGCGTCCGCCGTATGGCCCAGTCTGCCGTAACCGGGCCGGACGGTTCACCTAAGCTCACTCGCGATGAACCGACCGCACGCCCCCGCACCGGGGATCCCGGTACGTCGACACCTCCGGCCCCACCATCACCAGGTACGGCATGTACCCGATGTTCGTCGAGTTCGGTCCCGGCATGCGCATGTCGCTGGTGCCCAAGCGGCGGCACCAGTTCTTCCTGCCGCCCGGCTACTACCGGATCCTGTTCTACACGTCGTACTTCTTCATCAAGGTCGGCAAGGCGGAGACGGTGGTCGACACCCGTGCCGGCATGCCGGTGCACCTCGAGTACGCCGCGCCCTACACGATCTACCACCGCGGGTCCGCCGGCCCACCGCCACAGCAACGGCGGGGCAAGGGCATGCTCATCGGCCTGATCGTCGCGGTGGTCGTGCTGGTGTTCGGGGGCGCGGGGTGGGCCTCCTGCTCGCCTTCCTCGGCTACTGACACCAGGTAGGAATTCTTCCGTCTCCTGGCAGCAGTCCGTCGAAATGCTGCAGGATCCGCGCGGCACGCTCTAGGCTGAGCGGCGACCGGACGGGCCTTCGGGGAGGTCGGCAATGCGACGCAACGGGACTTGGCTGTCGGTGACGGCGACGGCCCTGGTGGCGGCCACGACGCTGCTGTGGCCGGGCGCCACGGCGCCGGCCGCGGCGAAGGAGTCCGCGGAACCGCGGCACGTCTCGTACCGCGAGTGGTCCGACGCCGACGCGTTCGCGGCCGGTCGCTCCGACGGCGTGCAGGTGCAGCCCGGTGGCCGGCTCGCCCTCGGCGACGGAGCCGGCGAGACCTCGTACACCGACCCGTTCGGCGACGGGAACGCCAAGAAGTACCGCACCGGCACCTGGACCTCGCCCACGCACGAGCACGAGCCCGGCTTCGGCACCACCGAGGCGGTGGCGTCCTGGAACGCCGACACCCCGACCGGCACCTGGATCGAGGTCGGCTTCCGCGGCCAGGTCACCGGCAGCGGCCGGTGGACGAAGTGGTACACGATGGGCCGCTGGACGTCCGGCGACGACTTCGCCGCCGGCGACATCCACCGCACCTCGGTACCGAGCCAGGGTGACGACGACGGCTACGTCGCCGTGGACACCTTCGTGGCGGCGAAGAAGAACGACGTGGACGGCGTGCAGCTACGCGTGCGACTGCACGCACCGGCGGGCTCTGACGCGACGCCGAAGGTCTCGAAGGCCAGCGTGCTGACGTCGCTGCTGCCGGACGGGAAGAAGGTGCCGACGAGCGACTTCACCCTCGGCCGCGAGATCGACCTGGAGGTGCCGGGCTTCTCGCAGAACATCCACGAGGGGCACTACCCGGAGTACGACAACGGCGGCGAGGCCTGGTGCTCCCCCACGTCGACCACCATGGCGCTGTACCACTGGGACCGCACCGTGCCTGCCGGGGACACCGACTGGGTGGAGCCGAAACCGCACCAAGGCCCGCAGGTCGACTACGCGGCCCGCAACACGTACGACTACGACTACGAAGGCGCGGGGAACTGGTCGTTCAACACCGCGTACGCCGCCGAGTTCGACCAGATGGAAGGGTTCGTGACCCGGCTGCGGTCGCTGGCCGAGGCGGAACGGTTCATCGAGCGCGGCATCCCCCTGGTCGTCTCCGTCTCGTTCGACGAGAAGGACATGGACGGCGCCGGGTACAGCACGACCGGGCACCTGTTCGTCATCGCCGGGTTCACCGAGGACGGCGACGTCATCGTGAACGACCCGGCGACCCGCGAGGGTGACGAGGTGCCCCGGGTGTACCGCCGCGACCAGGTGGAGAACGCCTGGCTGCCGCACTCCGGCGGCCTCACCTACGTCCTCCACCCCAGCGACGTCGAGCTGCCGCCGACCACCACCGCGGACGAGCCCAACTGGTGACGGTCAGAACGGCCGCCGCAGCTGGTCTCGCCACAGTTCCGGCCACGGCCACCTCGGGTCCGTGCACTCCCAGAGGGGGACGTCCTTGTTCGAGCCGGCCGTGCCCGAGCCGAGCCCGTCGACGGTGTCGACCCGCCGCACGTTGCCGAACGACCGGCGCAACTCGCGCGCGCTGCCACCGACGTACAGCACCCGCTCGGTGCCGGCCGGCGGCGCGCCGAAGTACCAGTACCCGCGGTTCGAGCTGTAAACCCGTTCCGGCAGGCCGTACCGCGGGCCGAACTTCTCCACCGCGGCGGCCTGGAAGTACCAGTGCGCCATGACGACCGTCCTGTCCCGCTGCTGCGCGGGCAGGTCGCGGTAGGCCGCGGCGGTGCCTTTGGCCACCTCGGACCAGCCGCCGCTGAGGCCCATGCCTGGCGTCGCCGTGGCGAACGTGCTCACCCCGACGAGCACCGCCGCCACCACGCACGCGGGCACCGTGGGCACCCACCGCCACCACCGTGCCGCCGCGGGGTTGCTGCCGCTCGGCGTGGCGGCCGCCACGCCGAGCGGCAGCAACCCCGCGGCGTAGTAGAACCCACCGCCGGTGACCGCGAACAGCACCGTGGTGCCGATGGCCGCCCACCCGAGACACCGGTACGGGCGCAGCTGTTCCGTCCGCACCAGCCGCCACAGGCCGGCACACAACAGGAACCCACCGGGCAACCCGGCACCTACGACGACGGCGGGCACGAACCAGGCCGGCTCCCAGATCAGCTTCGCGCCCTTGGAGAGCACCTGCGCCATCTCCAGCTGCGGCCAGCCGTGGCTCGCCTGCCAGAGCACGCCAGGGATCATCGTGAGCACGGTGACCGCCGCGCCCAGCCAGAGCATCGGGCGCAGCAACAGGCGCCGCGGCCCGACCGCGAGCACCGCCACGGCGAGCACGACGAGGAAGCCACCCACCAGGTACTTCACCTGTACGTCCAGCGCGATGACCAAGCCGAAGAGCAGCAGATAACGGTCCGCGCGCACGCCGTGGTGCCACAGCCGCAACCAGCGGACGAGCAGCCAGATCGCCAACGTCCACAGCACCGGGTCGATGGAGTACGTCGCGAGCACGCGGCCGAACCCGAGCAGCAGCGGCGACAGCGGGTACGCGGCCGCGGCCAGCCACTGGGCGCGGCCGCGTACCCGCTGAACTCCCTGGCGAGCAGCACGCTCAGCACCACGCCCACGCCGGCGAGCAGCGTCATCGGCAGCCGCAGCCACACCAGCGAGTCCGGGGAACAGGTCGTCGAGGAAGCGGGCCAGCAGCGGCACAAGCGGCGGCTGGTCCGCGTAGCCGAACGATGGACGGTTGCCGGCACGGATGAAGTAGACCTCGTCGGCCAGGTACCCGCCGCGGCCGCTGTTGAGCAGGAGCACGAGGCTCGTCGCACCCGCGATGGCGAGCACCGGTCCGGCGGCGAAGCGCGGTAACGCCGCCCCTTCGAGCTCCGTGGGCTGGTCCGTACGCGTGGGTGTGGCATGGCAGCAGCCTGGCGGACGGCGGCGCGGCGTCGCGTCGCGTCGCGTCGCGTCGCGTCGCGTCGCGTCGGCCGAACGTGCATGCCGCATCGACCAACGGCTAGGGCGAATAGCCGCAGGTTGCTGTCTGCTCGCACCGCCGCCCCGTGGTGTTCCGCGACATGAGCTGCGCCCAACCTGCTGCCCCAGAGCACGACCAGCGCTGGCTGCTGTCCGCGCTGTTGCTGCCGGAGAGCGACGGTGCACCCGCACCGCCGCGCACCCGCCGCACCCGCCGCGAATGGGTGCGGGAGGTCGGCTACGTGGCCCTTTTTGGTGCTCGTCGCCGCCTTCGGCGTGACCGGTTACGCGGTCGCCGAGCCACCGGTGTCGACCGCGCTCGTGGCCGTCGACGCCGCCGGGGCGGTGCTCGGCTGTGTGGCCCTGTTCGCGTGGCGGCGGCTGCCGGTGGCGAGCACGGTCGTGCCGGCGGCGCTCGTCGTCGTCGCGCCGGCCATCGGGATCCCCGCCGCCATCAACCTCACCCGCACCACGATCCACCGGCGGCTCCCCGTCGGCGCGGCGCTCACCGCACTGCTCGTGGCATCCTGGCTGGCGATGCCGCTGCTTTACCCGATCGCTCCGCTGCCCTACACCGGGCACCTGGTGATCGTGGTCGCGTCCGGCGTCGCGCTGTTCGCCTGGGGCAGCTTCGTCCGGGCGAGGCGACAGCTGCTGCTCTCCATGGCACGCCGCGCCGAAGCGGAACAACAGCAGCGGGTGGACGAGGCGAAGCAACTGGAGCGCGAGCACATCGCCAGGGAGATGCACGACGTGCTGGCGCACCGGCTCTCGCTCCTGAGCATGCATGTCGGGGCACTGGAGTTCCGCCGCGATGCACCGACCGACGAGGTCGCCGCGTCGTTGAAGGTGATACGCAACAGCACCCACCAGGCGCTCCAGGACCTCCGCGAGGTGATCGGCGTACTCCGCACCGGCATCACGGACGGCAACGGCGACTACCCGCAGCCGACGCTCGCCACGGTGCGCGAGCTGGTGAACGCGGCGCAGGCGGCCGGCGTGCAGGTGACGTACGACGAACACGTCGACGACGTGGACTCGGTGCCGGCAAGCGTCGGCAGGACCGCGTACCGCGTGGTGCAGGAGGCAATGACCAACGCACGCAAGCACGCTCCTGGCATGCCGGTCACGTTGGACGTGCACGGCGGCCCTGGCGCGGGACTGACCGTGCGGGCGCGCAACGCGCTGCCGCCGACCGACGAGCCCACCGGCGTCCCCGGGGCGGGCACCGGCCTGATCGGCATGACCGAGCGGGCCGAGCTGGCCGGCGGGCGGCTGAGCCACGGACGTACCCCCGCCGGCGAGTTCGGACTTGAGGCGTGGCTACCGTGGCCGACGTGAGCGAACCTGTACGGGTACTGCTCGTCGACGACGACCCACTGGTCCTCGCCGGCCTGCGGATGATCCTCGGCGGCACCGAAGCTCGACGTCGTCGCGGAGGTGACCGACGGCGCGGACGTCGCCGCCGCCGCCCGCACCCACTCCCCCGACGTCGTGCTGATGGACATCCGGATGCCGAAGCTGGACGGCCTCACCGCGACCGAGCAGCTGCGCACCCGCGCGGACGCGCCCGAGGTGATCGTACTCACCACGTTCGACACCGACGAGCACGTGATGCGCGCGCTGCGTGCCGGCGCGAGCGGCTTCCTGCTGAAGGACAGCCCGCCCGAGGAGATCGTCCGCGCCGTGTCGCGGGTCGCGGCCGGTGACCCGATGCTGTCGCCTTCCGTCACCCGTCAGCTGATCGGCCACCTCGCCGACAGCGGCGACGACCGCCGGCTGCGCGCCGGCCGGCTGGTCGAACAGCTCAGCGACAGGGAGCGCGAGGTCGTCGTCGCGCCCGCCGTCGGCAAGTCGAACGCCGAGATCGCCGGCGAGCTCTACATGAGCGTCGCGACGGTCAAGGCACACATCTCCCGGCTACTCACCAAGCTGGGCATGAACAACCGCACCCAGCTCGCCATCCTCGCCCACGACGCAGGGCTGAGCTGACGTGGTCAGACGCCCAGGCTGGGGCGGGCGTCCATCCACGGCCTGGCGTCCTGGAACACCTTCGCTGCCGCGAGCACGGCCGCGTCGGCGTACTTCCTGCCGCCTGGCCGGTATCAGGTCCGGTTCCACACCTCCTACTTCTTCATCAAGGTGGGCAAGGCGGAGACCACGGTCGACACCCGTTCCGGCATGCCGGTGCTCATCGAGTACGCCGCGCCGTACACGATCTACCACCGCGGCTCGGCCGGCCCACCGCCGCAGGAGCGGCGAGGCAAGGGCATGTTCGTCGGCCTCATCGTCTTCGCGCTCATGATCATCCTGGGCTCGGCGGTGGGCATCGTCCTCGCCTTCCTCGGCCTGTGATGCGAGCCCGGGTTCTCGGGCGGGGCGTCCCCGCTCATCCGAGCCGGCGTGGCCGTCTCGGACCTGAGCAAGCGGTGGAGCCGACCGGCTCCGGTCTTGGTGAGGTGGACGTGCAGGACGGGCTAGCAGGCATCGTCAAGGCTCGGCGTGACAGTCGCCAGGTCCTCGGCAGTGGAGCCACCCCGCCGCAGAGCCTCACCGAGCGCGGCGGCGGCGCGGCGGGCGTCACGGTAGGCCGTGACCACCTCGCCGGCCCGGCCGGGCGAGGTGGCACGGAGTGCGTCGTCATCGTTAGCGGTCACTGCCGCGGGTCGGTCCTCCATTCGGTGCCGCCGGTGCTGTCGGGGGCTCGCACGGGCCATCGCGCGAGCGCGAGTGGTCAGGTGGTGGCCAGGGCCCAGAACACGACCGAGGCGACAAGCGCCACCGCGAGTAGGACAAGACCGACCTTGTCCCTGTGCGCTGGTTCGGTCCTGTCGTGCATGACTGCTCCGTTCGCGTCCGGTACGGGTCGCACGGTGTGTGCCGGCCGGGCGGGCGGCACGGGGACGTGACCTACCCGCCCGGTCCGACTGTCTGCCCGCCGGTCCAGGGGCGCGATCGCGGCGGGCAGCCTCACCATGCGGCTAGCTGAATTCGCCGGCCGCCGCGCCGCGGACGAACGCGCGCCACTCGGCGTTGTCGAACACCAGCGCGCCGCGCTGCGGGTTCTTCGAGTCCCGCACCGCCACACCACCAGCGATCAACGCGACCTCGACACAGTTTTCCGGGTTTGAAAAGGTCGACTTCCGCCATGTCGCGTTCGTCAGGTCGACACCGTACAGATTCTGCAGCTCGTCCTTCACTTCGGGTTCCTCTCGATCTCTCAGGGCGACCGCCGGGGTGGGTCACACCGGCGGGATCAAAGGGGGCGGGGCCGTGCCCGACCTCGGGGACTATCAGGCACGGACCCCGACCCGGCTCTAGTGGTCCGGCTCCGACCTGGTGCGGCGCCTCGCCTCGGTCAGCCGCTTCCGCGCGCCATGCACATGGCCACGTTGGATCAGCGACTCGATCTCAGCAGCCTCGTAGGCCTCGATGCCATCGAACCGCTGAGCGCGAGCCAGCGAGTCCAGCGCCGCCAACTGTTCCGCAGTCCACTCGCCGCGCTCGGCCCGCAACCGCGCATGCATGGCCACGAGCTGCTCCACGTCCAGAGCACCGTCCTCAGCGGATCCGTCACCGCCTGCACCGTCACCCCTCATCCCCCTCACGCCTCCTCTTCACCACACCCGCGTTGCTCGGCGGAGCGGTCGCCGGCTCGGGGATCCGGCGATCCGCCCCGCCTCGTCCTCAACGCGACCTCGGCCCGGTGTTCCATCCGAGCCGGCGTCGCGGCTGCTGTTCCTGGCCAGGTCATGTCGACCGACAGTAGCCGCACAAAAAGTGCGGGTCAATACTCAATGTGCTGCTACCGTTACCGCGGTCGAAGACTTGGCCGCACTCCAAGTACGCTGTGAAACGCGAGGTGCTGGCGATGGAAGGCTGGTCATGATGTTCGGGCTCGTGGTGCGCTTCGACTTGAAGGACGCGGATGCAGCAGCGGCGTACGACGCACTCGTTGCCAAGACCGCACCGGGTATCCGGGACGACGAGCCGGGCACGCTCGTCTACACCACGCACACGATCGATGGTGAGCCGCTGGCGCGGGTGCACTACGAGTTGTACGCAGATCGTGCCGCTTTCGAGGCGCACGAGCGCGCGCCCCACACAGTGGAGTACCTGCGTGAGCGCCAGCCATACATCGCAGCTACGCGGGTGGAGTTTCTGACGCCGGGACCGTCAAAGTTGCCAGGGTGAGCGACCTCTCAAACCAGCTCGGACGGACCATCGCCCGACTGCGCAAGCAACGCGGCCTCTCGCAGCGCGAGTTCGCCCGGCTGGTCGGTCGGTCCGAGACCTGGCTCTCACAGGTCGAGCGCGGCGCACGGCACATCGACCGTATGTCGGTGCTAGAGCGACTGGCCGATGCTCTCGACGTTCCCGTCGCTGACCTGGCGCCGGCCACGCCCGCCGCCGCCCATGAGGCACCGAGTGTGGCGGGTGATCTGGCGCTCGCGCTCGCGTCCTCCGATGCACTGACCGCCGTCCTCGCGGCCCATGACTCGACCGATACAACCGAGCTTGCGGATGCCGTATCCGAGGCGTGGCAGTACGTTCATGCCTCCAAGTACGAACACGTCCGCGACCGGCTCGCGGCGCGGCTGCCCGAGCTGGAAAGCGCAGCCCGCACGACGAAAGGCCGCGACCGACGACAGGCGTACGTGTCGCTCGCTCGCGCATACCACGCCCTGGCGGCGGTCCTGTCGAACCTCGGCGAGTTCCCAGCCGCCTGGGTCGCCGCAGACCGCGGCATCGCCGCCGCCGAGCGCACCGGAGATGCGCTGCTGATGGCCGAAGGGTCATTCCGCCTGTGCATCGTGTTTCAGAGCGCCCGCCACTACACCCACGCCCTCCGCACTGCATCGTCGGCCATCGATGCGCTTGCAGCACGCGTCGAAGAGGGCGACGTCGGTGCCCTATCTCTGACTGGCGTGCTCCACCTACAATCCGCACTCGCCGAGGCACGCCTCGACCACGCCGACGCCGACGCCGACGCCGCATACAAGCACCTCGATTCCGCCGACGAACTCGCCGGCCGCGTCGGGCGCGGACGCAACGACTACGGCACGGAGTTCGGCCCAGACAACGCAACGCTGCACCGTGTCACCGTCGCCGTCCATCTCGGAGACGCGGGCGCAGCGCTGCGCGTCGCGGAAGCCTTCGACGCCTCGCCGCTGTCCCCGGAACGCCAGGCGCGACACCAACTCGACGTCGCTCGCGCCCACACGCAGCGCCGCAACCTGCCGGCAGCCATTGACGCACTCACCTACGCTCACAGCCTCGCACCCGAGTTCGTCACCGGACACCCGGTCGTCATCGCGCTGGTGACCGATCTACTCCACACCGAACACGGCGGCGACCTCGCGCTACGCGAACTGTCAGGAACCCTGGGCCTGGAGTGAGCGGGAGGGCGCTCAACGCCACCTCGCGGCCCGTCCGATCGCCCGACCGCCCAGGCTTACTCGCGAGCTACCTAGTTACCGCCACGTTGCGGCTTTACTGTCGCTACCACGACGACGAAGCCGCAACGTGGCGTTGGGGCTGTGGCCGCGCCGCAGGCCCCGGGCCGGCGGGTCAGGACTCCAGGGTGGGGCGGGTGGCCGTCCAGGGCTTGGCGTCCTGGAACGCCTTCGCCGCCGCGAGCACGGCGGCGTCGGCGTGCCGCGGGCCCACGATCTGCAGGCCGATCGGCAGCCCGCTCGCGGTGAACCCGCACGGCACCGTCGCCGCCGGCTGCTGGGTGAGGTTGAACGGGTAGGTGAACGGCGACCAGCTCGTCCACCGCGGCTGCGACCAGTCCTCGGGCACCTCGCGGCCGGCGGTGAACGCCGGGATCGGCATGGTCGGCGTCACCAGCAGGTCGTAGTTCTCGTGGCACTCGCCCATCGCCACACCGAGCGCCATCCGCTGCGCCGTCGCCTCCAGGTAGTCCAGCGCGGAGTACGTCGCGCCCTGCGCGCAGATCTCGCGCAGCCCAGGGTCGAGCAGCCCGCGCTGCTCGTCGGTGAGCGGCTCGACGAACTTCGCCGCGCCCGAGTACCAGAGCACATTGAACGTCTCGACGGGGTCGGCGAAGCCCGGGGACGCCTCCTCCACGTGCGCGCCGGCCGCGCCGAAGGCCGCCACGCCGTCGCGGACGGCCGCGGCCACCTCCGGGTGCACGTCCACGAACCCCAGGTCGGGGCTGAACGCGATGCGCAGCCCCTGCACGCCGTCGCCGAGCGCGTCCACGAACGACCCCACCGGCGGCGCCAGTTCCGACCAGTCCCGCGCGTCGTGTGCGCTGATCACGTCGAGCAGCAGCGCGCCGTCGTCCACGGTCCAGGTCATCGGGCCGGCGTGCGCGAGGGTGCCGAACGGGCTCGACGGGTAGAGCGGGATCCGGCCGTACGTCGGCTTCAGCGCGAAGATGCCGCTGAACGCGCCGGGGATGCGGACGGACCCGCCGCCATCGGTACCCACGGACAGCGGCGCCATCCCCGCGGCCACCGCCGCGGAGCTGCCGCCACTCGAGCCACCGGGCGTGCGGGTGAGGTCCCACGGGTTCCGCGTCACGCCGGTGAGCGGGTTGTCCGTGACACCCTTCCAGCCCAGCTCGGGGGTGGTGGTCTTGCCGACGAGCACCGCACCGCTCTCCCGCAGCCGCGCGACGCACGGCGCGTCCGCCTCCCACTTCTGGTCGGCGTCGACCGTGCGGGAACCGCGCAGTGTCGGCCAGCCGCGGGTGAGGAACATGTCCTTGACCGACGTCGGCACGCCGTCCACCGGACCGGCGGGCTCACCACGCTGCCACCGCTGCTCGGACTCCCTGGCCTGCCCGAGCGCACTGTCGGCGTCGACCAGGCAGTACGCGTTGAGCTGCTCGTCCACGGCGGCGATCCGGTCGAGCGCCGCCTGCGTCGCCTCGACCGGCGAGAGCTCCTTCTTCTCGTACGCCGCCAGCAACTCGGTGGCGGTGAGGTGCGCGACCTCGGTAGTCATCGACAGTCCCATCGACTCGATTGAAATATACGCAGCCTACGAAGCGACGTAACCCAGCTGCTTGTCCACCACGTTGCGCAGTGACTGCCCTGCGTGCCACCGGGTGAAGTTGTCCACGAACACGTCGGCGAGCACGTCCAGCCAGCCGATGAAGTCCGCGGACATGTGCGGTGAGACCACGACGTTGGGCATCTCCCACAGCGGCGAATCGGCAGGCAGCGGTTCCTCCTCGAAGACATCGAGCGCGGCGCCCGCGATCCGCTCGGTCACCAGTGCCTCGACCATCTCGTCCTGCACCACGATCTCACCCCGCCCGATGTTCACGAACCGGGCGGTCGGTTGCATGGCGTCGAACGCCGCGGCGTCGAACATGCCGCGGGTGGCGGGAGTCAGCGGGGCGGCGACGACCACGTAGTCGGCGCCAGGCAGCACCTGCAGCAGGTCGCTCGACGCGAGCACGTCGCCGAAGTCCTCGTCGCCGGTACGCGCCGTACGGCCGACGCCGCGCACCCGGAGGCCGGCAGCGCGCAGCAACCTGGCGGTCGCCCGGCCGATCGGCCCCACCCCGACGACGACGGCCTGCTTGCCGGCGATCATCTCGGAGTCGCGGTGCTGCCAGGTGTGCTCGCGCTGCAGCTCGAGCGTGCGCGGGAAGTCCTTCGCGAACGAAAGCACTAGGCCGAGCACGTACTCGGCGATCGCCTGGTCGAAGACGTTGCGGGAGTTGGTGACGACGACGTCGCTGGCGACCACCTCGGGCAGCAGCACCTTGTCCACCCCGGCCGCGGCCTGGTGGATCCACTGCAGCTGCCTGGCGGCCGGCCACGCGTCGACGAGGGCCGAGGAGAGGAAGTCCCACATGAAGAGCACGTCGGCACCTGCAACGGCAGTGGGCAGCTCGGCGGCGGAGGCGTAACGTACCTCGGCAAGGGCCTCGACCTCGGCCATCTTCGGCGGCCGTGAGTCCTTGCAGAGAACGGCGATCGTTGGACGTGCGGACACGCGCGAAACATACAGCAATCGTAGGATTGTCAACAACTCTTGGAGCCGGGACACTAGTGTTCTGTGAGCATGCGGCTGCTGGGGAAAGGAGTGGGTGATTGGACCTGGACGGGCAGCGGGCTGCCACTGAAACCGCCGAGGCCGTCGCGCTCGACGCCCCCGCGAACACGGTTCGGGTCACCGTGCCGATACCGCTGCTGCCCCAGCACGGCGTCGGGATCGTCGCGCCGTACGACTTCGCGCTCGACCGGGAGGTCTGGCGCTGGGTGCCCGACGACGTGTCGCTGTACGTCACCCGCACGCCCCGCCTCGCCGTGCCCGTCACCGTCGAGATGGCACAGCTGGTCAGCGAGACCAGCATCGTGCAGTCCGGCACCGCCGAAGTGCTCACCGCGGAGCCCGAGGTGGTCGCGTACCTCTGCACGTCCGGCAGCTTCGTCGGCGGCATGGAGGGCGAACGCGAGCTGCGCGAGGCCATGTCCACCACCGGCGCCCCGGCCGCGCTCACCACGTCAGGCGCACTGCTCGAGGCGTTGGAGCACCTCGGCATCAAACGCATCGCCGTCGCCACACCGTACGTGGAGAGCGTCACCGTCCGGCTGCACGACTTCCTCGGCGAAGCCGGGGTGTCCGTCACGTCGAGCGCACACCTGGGGCTGCTCGACCACATCTGGCAGGTCGGCTACGACGAGGTGACACAGCTCGGCGTCGACGCGGACCACCCGGACGCCCAGGCGCTCTTCCTCAGCTGCACCAACCTGCCGACGTACGACGCCATCCCGCCGCTGGAGGAGGCACTCGGCAAGCCGGTGCTCTCCGCCAACCAGGTGACCATGTGGGCGGCGCTGCGCGCCTGCGGCATCACGCCACCACCGAACGGCCAGCGCCTCTTCGCCTGACCCACCGCTCGACAGACCGACCCCCTGGCCGCTGTCGGCCAGGGGGTCGGTTCGGTACGACCGGGTTGTGCCCGGTCGGTGCGTTACTCCTTGCGGCGGATGGAGAGGGTCTCGCCCTCCACGCCACGCTTCCAGAGGTCCTGGCTCGCGGCCGCGATCTCCGGCAGGCCTTCGACGATGGTCGCGAAGATGTTGGCCGGCACGAACCCGTAGTCCGGGTTCAGCAGCAGGTTGTTGCGCTCGTAGAACAGCGCGATGTCCACGATGTCGGCGCCCTTGTGGGCCTCCTCCGCGGACGAGTACCCGTGCGACGGCGTCGCGATCTGCCACTTCTCGAAGGAGAAGTACGCGACGTCACCGGGGATCGGGGTGATGGTGGTGTTCTCCCTGCCAGGCTCCGGGTCGGCGAACGCCTGTACGAGCGTGTAGATCTCGTTGCGCGCGTACTTCGCGTGGTACGCGTCGCTGCCCATCGGCAGTGCGTTCCACACCGCCTCGCAGGTGCGGGGCGCCTGCTCGTCCAACAGCACGGCGGTGCAACTCACGCCGCGCTTGTCCAACGAGATCTCGATGTATCTGGCCACTTCCGTTCCCTTCAGCTCCTGGTGAGTCCTGCTGCTTGTGCTCCTGCCTCGAACAGCGGAACGCGTTCGACCACACCGCCGTAGCGCTCCACGTTGCGGGCAAGGTTCTCCTCCGCGATCCGCGCAGCGGCTTCGCGGGGTGGGGTTGAGTTCTCCCGCCAGGCATCGATCAGCTGGCCGACCAGCGGCCGCACATGCTTGGAGAGGAGGGAACGGGAATCGGCGGGACCGGTCACCAGGCCGAGCACGACCCACCACGCCCAGACGGCCGCACCCGCGTTCGCGACGAAGTCGGGGACGACGACCACGCCGCGGTCGGTGAGCGACCGTTCCGCGTCCGGGGTGATGGGGACGTTCGCCGCCTCGGCGATCAACCGCGCCTTGACCTGCGCGCAGTTCTGCGTGGTGATCGTGTACGAGACCGCCGCCGGCACCAGCAGGTCGACGTCGAGGTCGAGCCAGGCGCTGCCCGGCAGCTCGGTGTCGTCCGACCGCAGCACCGCACGGTCGATGGCACCCGCGGGCGAGCGCGCCGCGAGCAGCGCCGGCACGTCCAGGCCGCGTTCGGTGTTCACCAGCAGCCCTTGCGCGTCGCTGATGCCGACCACCCGCACCCCGGCCTTCGCCAGGTATAGCGCCGTGGAACCGCCCATGGCACCGAAGCCCTGGACGACCGCGGTCGCTTCCGCAGGCGCGATGCCGAGCCCTTCCAGGCCGGCCAGGCCTGCCTCCGCGACGCCGTACCCGCCGATCAGCGCGGGCATGGTGAGGCCCTCCTCGCCGTCGACGAACTGCCGCTTGACGTCCGCGGCGGTCGCCTCCGGGTCGGGGCTACGACGCAGGCCTGCGCGTAGCGACGAGGAACCGAGCCCGGCCCGCTCGAACACCTGGTCCAAGCTGGCCTGCGGGGTGCCGAAGTCTGCGGCGGTGGTCCACATGCTGTCGAGGTACGGGCGCATCGCCTGGACGTAGCGCAGCCGCACCTCGTCCACGTCGGGGGCGTCCGGCGGGTAGTCGATGCCGCCCTTGGCGCCCCCGACGGGCACGCCGTAGGCGCCGACCTTCAGCGACATCTCCCTGGCGAGGTCCTCGACCTCCTCCAGGGTGCAACCGGCGCGCGTTCGCAGCCCGCCAGTGCCGATGCCGGTGACCAGCCGATCGACCACCAGGTATCCGGTCGCGTCACTTTCCGGGTCGGACCAGATCACCCTCAGGTACGGTCGCCGCGCGGTCTTCGCTGGCATGTATCACCACCAAGGATTTCGCAAGTTTCGTAAGTACTGGACCAGGCTGACGGTAGAAACGCAGAGTAGGATTGTCAACAATCTTCCCGTCGTACACGGAGGTGGCCGTGACTACACGCACGACCGTTGGCATGCTCTACCCGGGTCATGCCGCCGAGGACGACTACCCGCTGCTCGCCAAACTGCTCGGCCCGGACGTCGCGTTGCCGCTGGTACACACCACTGAGCAGGACGTTCCGCACACGGTCGAGGCGCTGCTCGCCGTCGGCCAGCCGGAGGAGCTCGCCGCCGGCTGGCGCCAGCTCACCGCGCACCATCAGCCGCAGTCGGTGGTGTGGGCGTGCACCAGCGGCAGCTTCGTGTTCGGCTGGGACGGTGCCGCGGAACAGGCGCGCACGTTGACGGAGACGGCCGGCGCCCCCGCGTCGAGCACGTCGATCGCGTTCGCGCGCGCCTGCCACGCGGTCGGCGCCCGCAGGGTCGCGGTCGCGGCCACGTACCCGGAGGACGTGGCGAGCAAGTTCGTGGAGTTCCTCGGCGACGGCGGCCTGGACGTGGTCAACTTCGGCAGCGAGGGCATCTTCCTGGCCGGCGACGTGGGCACGCTCGACGAGGCTGCCGTCCTCGCGCTGGCCGTCGGCGGTGACCACGCGGACGCAGACGCGGTGCTGCTGCCCGACACTGCGCTGCACTCGGTCGCCTGGCTCGACGCCCTGGAGGCGCGGGTCGGCAAACCGGTGCTCACCGCGAACCAGGTGACCGCGTGGGAGGGCCTGCGGCTGGCCGGTGACACCACACCGCGCACCGGGCTCGGCACGTTGTTCGAGAATCGAAGCGCCGGCGGTGCCGCGCCGGCAACGAACTGACCGGCACGAGGAGCCCTCACATGGCGGCGTCAGCCGATGGACTCAAGCCGATCAGCCGGCAAGCCACCGCCGGGCTGATCGCCGACCAGCTCAGGGAAGCGATCATGTCCGGCGCGTTCGCGCAGGGCGACCAGCTGGGCGAGGTCGACCTCGCCCAGCGGTTCAACGTCAGTCGCGGGCCGGTGCGCGAGGCGATGCAGCGTCTCGTCCAGGAGGGACTGCTGCGCGCCGTACGCCACCGCGGGCTGTTCGTCACCGAACTGACCACGGCGGACATCATCGACATCTACGCCGCGCGCACGGCGGTGGAGAGCGCCGCCGTGCGGCTGATCCTGGAACGCCACCCGGAACGCACCGCGGCCACCCTGGCGAAGGTGCTGGCCAAGATGACCAGGGCGGCGGACCGTGGCGACTCGGCGGCGCTGAGCAAGGCCGACCTGGCGTTCCACGAGGCGCTCGTCGCGGCCTCGGAGAGCCCGCGGTTGCAGCGGATGGCCACCACCTTGCTGGTCGAGACCCGGATGTGCCTCTCCGCCCTGCCCCCGATGTACAGCACGTCGTCCGACCTGGTGAACGAGCACGAAAAGATCGTCCTGGCGATCAAGAACGGCGACGGCGCCGGCGCGCTGGAGTTCCTCGACGCCCACATGCAGGACGCCATCAACCGGCTCTCCAACCACCTGGAGTAACCACCACCGCGCGCGGCGCCCCGGCCGCCGCGGTGCGCTACGCGGCGCCTGACCACCCCACGGCATGTACCCGAGGCACTACCGTGACGCACCATGCAGCGTGACCAGAACAGGTTCGAGATCCCGGCCGAGACGCGGGACAACGTCGCCGCTATGCATGCAGTGGACCGGGAGCGGGAGCGAGTCAGCTCCGCAGTGGGATTCCTGGAGCGCGGGGTGGCCAAGCTCGGGCACTCCGATGCGGACAAGCAGCTGATGACCAAGGCCGGTGCGGCCATGGCCAACGGTCACCGCTACGCCGTCCAGCTGACTCTGCTGACCGCGTACCCGAACAACACCCCGGCGGCCCGCGCCGAGGCAACGCAGTCCCAGGGGGCTTGGCACGACGCCCTGAAGGAGCTGCGCACCGCGGACACGCGCGGGCATTTCAAAGACACCCTGGGCTTGCACCGTGGGTTGCTGACCCAGGGCCGTGCACGCACAAGCACGCGCGACCGGGACGAGCGACGCGAGCCAGCAGAGCGCAAGCCGGGTCCTGCACGACCCGACCGGTGACGGCGCGCCCCTCCTGCCGGGACCGAGCACACTCGGTAACCCTTCGTCGTAGACCGCGTCGGTCCGGAACCAGTCGTACCGCAGGGACATCCGAGCGGGTCCACGACCCGGTAGGAGGAGTGCCACGATGGCGTTCGAGCTCCCCAGCAACCCCCGCAACACGGCCGACTCGTTCTGGCTCGAGGACGAGCGGGACGCCGTACGCGGCGAGGCGTCTCGACTGCAGATGCACATCGAACTCCAGTACGGCCAGCTGGACAAGACCCTGGTCGACAAGATGGGCGCCGTCATCGCCCACGGGCACGCGTACGCCCACCAGGTGGGCATGCTGCGGGCCTGCAGCAGCAACACCGAGGCCACCCGTGCCGAGGCCAAGCGCGCCCGCCGGGCGTGGACCGACGTGCGCGAAGGGCTGCGCTCGGCCGGCCCCGGCCGGATGGTGCAGAAGCTGCTGGCCGAGACGGATCAGGCCCGCAACAAGGCCACCGACCGGTACCGGGCCGACGGCCGGGCCCACCCGTAGCCAGTCGTCCGGCGTGCGGCAGGAGGAGGAGTGAGCCGACAGGAGGCCGCGATGCCGCACGAGTCCCCATGCAATGCGCGCGCCATGGGCAACTCGTCCTGGCTCGACGACGAACGCAGCGCCGTTCGCCTCGAACTGGCGCTCCTCGAGCTGCAGGTCGGTGAAGTCAGGTAAAGCCCGACCGACGAGGACGTGATGGCCAAGGCGGGCGCCGTCCTTGGTCATGGGCACAGGTACGCCCACAAGCTCAGCATGCTGACCCCGTGGGGCAGCAACACCGACGCCGACCGCACCGAGCCCGGCCGAGCCCAACAGACGTGGAGTGACGCACGCGAGGCCCTGCGGTCGACCCGTCCCAACTGGACGATCGCCCGCGTCCTGACCGAGACGGACCAGATCCGCGACCGGGCGAGGACCAGGTACCTGGAGCAAACCCGCGGCAGCACCCCCACCCGGGCGAACCCGCGGCCGGACGAGCGCCGCGACGAGCGCAAGCCCCGCAGCCAGTCGTCCGACACGCGCCAGGAACAGCGATGACCGTAGCGTCCCCCGCACCTCGTGCGACAGACCCGGCGAGCGGTGGCTCGACGAGGAGCGTGACGACCATCCGGCCTACATGAGGAGTCAGATGAGGCACGAGTCCACCACGAGCCAACGAAGAACGGCGGTCGAGCGCGGGAGCGTCAACAGCGAGCGCAACGCCCTCGCGCTACTCGTCCGCCAGCTCAGGAAACCCGAGGAGAGTGGCCTGCGGGAGCAGATCGCCAGGGTCCTCGGCCACGGGGAGATATTCATGGACGCGCTGAGCGAGCAGCAGGCCTGCGGCGCGAAGCCCGCGCAGACCTGGGTCGCGGAGACGCGGAAGTCGTGGCTGGGAGCACGTCAGGAGCTGCGTCAGGCACTGCCGAGCAACCCCGCCACCGACCGCGACCGCTCCACCGCCAACGAGGTCCGGCGGATCATGGCGGGCTACGACCGGCTGCACCGTACGACGGCACCAGACCGCGGTACGGCCCGCCAGCAGGACCAGTGACGAGCGCGCGAAGCGGGCCGTCCCGCCAGCAGTGACCGGGCACGCGAGTGAGACGGGACGGCGCGGCTACCCAGCCGGGCAGCCGCGCCGTGGACCCGCGGACGTCGTGACCGGGTCAGTGCGGGTTCGGTGTAGCGATGTACTTGACCTCGAGGAACTCCTCGATGCCGAGCCGGCCACCCTCCCGGCCGAGGCCGGAGTGCTTCACCCCGCCGAACGGGGCGCCGGCGTTGGCCACGATGCCCTGGTTCAGGCCGACCATGCCGCTCTCCAGCCGCTCGCACACCCGCAGCGCGCGGGCGAAGTTCGTGGTGAAGACGTACGTCACCAGGCCGTACTCGGTGTCGTTGGCCTGCTCGAGCAGCTCCTCCTCGTTGCCGAACGTGACGATCGGAGCGACCGGGCCGAAGATCTCCGCACGCCGCAGGTCGGCGTCGACCGGCACGTCGGTGAGCACCGTCGGCGGGTAGAAGTGCCCGTCGCCGTCGCCGCGCTGGCCGCCGATGACCGCCGTCGCGCCCTTGCTGACGGCGTCGGTGACCAACCGGTCGACCTTCTCCACCGCCTGGCTGTTGATCAGCGGGCCGACGTTCACGCCGTCGTCCACGCCGCGGCCGACGGTCAGCGCGCCCATCTTGTCGGCGAGCTTGCGGGAGAACTCCTCGGCCACCGACTCGTGCACGTACAGCCGGTTGGCCGCCGTGCAGGCCTCGCCGATGTTGCGCATCTTCGCGAGCATCGCGCCGTCGACCGCCTGGTCGACGTCCGCGTCCTCGAAGACGATGAACGGCGCGTTGCCACCGAGCTCCATCGACGTGCGCATGACGTTGTCGGCGCACTGCGCCAGCAGCTTCTTGCCCACCGCGGTGGACCCGGTGAACGACAGCTTCCTGGCCCGGCCGTCCTTGATCAACGGCTCCATCAGGCCACCGGCGTCGGTGGTCGGCACCACGTTGAGCACGCCGGCAGGCAGCCCTGCCTCGGTGAAGATCTCCGTCATCGCGAGCGCCGACAGCGGGGTGAACTCGGACGGCTTGAACACTGCGGTGCAGCCGGCCGCGAGCGCCGGTGCGACCTTGCGGGTGAACATCGCGGTCGGGAAGTTCCACGGCGTGATCAACAGGCACGGCCCGACCGGCTGGCGCATGATCATCACTCGGCTCTTGCCGTCCGCCGACGTCTGGTAGCCGCCCTCGACCCGCACGGCCTCCTCGGCGAACCAGCGGAGGAACTCGGCCGCGTAGAGGATCTCACCGGTGGCCTCGGCGACCGGCTTACCCATCTCAAGCGTCATGAGCAGGCCGAGCTCGTCCTTCCTGGCCACCACCTTCTCGTACGCCCGGCGCAGGATCTCGCCGCGCTCCCGCGGCGGGGTGGCGGCCCAGGACGCCTGTGCGGCGGTCGCGGCGTCGAGCGCAGCGAAACCATCGGCAGAGGAGCCGTCGGCCACCGAACAGAGCGGCTTGCCGGTCGAAGGGTCCTCGACGTCGAATACCTTGCCTCCTTCGGCGGGGCGCCAGACACCGTCGATGAAGAGCTCCTTGCGGACCGCATCCACCACCGCGGTCTCTTGCGTACTGGTCATGTAGCTAACACTCCTTGTCCGCGAACTCCTGCTGCCAGCCTACGCAGAGCGGCCGTCCAACCACCTCCCCCGTTCACGCAATGTCAATCTTTGAGACGCAGGTACTGTTCTCCCCGCGGGTGAGTTTGTATGCTGCGCGATTGTCAACAATCCTACGAGGAGCAGCCCATGACCGAGCTGTCGCCACAGCTCAAGCAAGCAACGCCCGTCCACGCAGCCCGTGGCGAGGGCGTCTACATCTACGATGACGAGGGTCGGCAGTACCTGGATTTCACCGCCGGGATCGGCGTCACCTCGACCGGCCACTGCCATCCGAAGGTAGTGGAGGCGGCCCAGCGCCAGGTCGCCACCTTGATCCACGGCCAGTACACGACCATCCTGAGCAAGCCGCTGCGCGACCTGACCGCCAGGCTCGGCAGCGCGCTCCCCGCCGGCCTGGACCGGCTGTTCTACGTGAACTCCGGCAGCGAGGCCATCGAGGCCAGCATGCGGCTGGTACGGCAGGCCACCGGCAAGCAGAACATCGTGGTCTTCCACGGCTCGTTCCACGGCCGCACCTACGGCGCGGCCGCGATGACCACGTCCGGGCCGAAGTTCCGCGCCGGCATCGGGCCGCTGCCGTCCAACATCGTCGTCTCGCCGTTCCCGAACGCGTACCGGTACGGCTGGACCGTCGAGCAGGCGACCGACTTCGCGCTGCAGGAGCTCGACTACGTGCTCGCCACCACCGCGCCGCCGAACGACACCGCCGCGTTCTTCGTGGAGCCGGTGCTCGGTGAGGGCGGCTACGTGCCGGCGAACACCCGCTTCCTCGCGGGCCTGCGGGAGCGTGCCGACAAGCACGGCATCCTGCTCGTCGTCGACGAGATCCAGACCGGATTCGGGCGCACCGGCGAGTACTGGGGGCACGACCACTTCGACGTGCGGGCGGACGTGCTCACCATCGCCAAGGGCATCGCAAGCGGGTTCCCACTGTCGGCGATCGCGGCGAGCGAGGAGGTGATGAGCAAGGCCTGGCCCGGCTCGCAGGGCGGCACCTACGGCGCCAACCCGGTCTCGTGCGCGGCTGCGCTGGCCACCCTGGACGTCATCGACGACGAAGGGCTTGTTACCAACGCGAAGGCGATGGGCAGCCGGCTCGAAGCGGGACTACGCAACGTAGCAGCACAGCACAAGGGCATCGGCGACGTCCGTGGACTCGGACTGATGCTCGGTTCGGAGTTCGTCGACGCCGACGGACGTCCCGACACACCCACCGCAAACCGGGTACAGCAGACGGCTGCCGAGAACGGGCTGCTCCTGCTAACGTGCGGTGCCCACGGCAACGTGGTACGCATGATCCCCGCACTCGTCGTGAATGCCGATGAGGTCGACGCGGCGATCGATATCTGGGAGAAGTCCGTCGCGACAGGGGTCGCAGGCGGCTAGCCGTTCGAAACAAGGGGGATCGCTGAGCATCCGGCAAACCCCGGCCGGACGCGCTCGGCGGCGGTTCGACTAGACAGAGCAAACCGAAAACCCAGAGGAGGTGACCCGATGGGGTCACAGGAAGCCGCACCCGCAGGGGCTGGCGGACTTTCGCCGCAAGAAGAGAAGAAGACGTTGCATCGTGCGATCGCCGGCTCGGCGATCGGCAACGCCATCGAGTGGTATGACTACGGGCTGTACGGCTTCCTCAGCGCTCAGATCGGGATCCACTTCCTACCCGAGAGCATGCCGGCATTCCTGCGGCAGATGCTCGTCTTCACCATCTTCGCGGTGCCGTTCGTGGTGCGACCGCTGGGTGCGGGAATCTTCGGCGCCATCGGTGACCGCGTCGGTCGGCAGAAGATCCTTGCCTTCACCGTCATCCTGATCGCTGGTGGCACGTTCATCATCGGTTGTATCCCGAGCTTCTCCACCATCTCGGTGGTCGCGCCGATCATCCTCGTGCTGATGCGTGTCGTGCAGGGCCTGGCGGCCGGCGGGGAGTACGGGGGCGCCGCGACGTTCATGGCCGAGTACTCGCCGGACAAGAAGCGCGGCTTCTACGGCAGCTTCCTGGAGTTCGGCACGCTGACCGGGTTCCTCGCCGGCACCGGGGTCAGCCTGCTGGTGCTCACCATCGTTGGCCAGGCGGACTTCGACTCGTGGGGTTGGCGGATCCCGTTCCTGCTCTCCGGACCGATCGGCCTGTTCGGCCTCTACATGAGGTCGAAGCTGGAGGACACCCCGGTCTTCAAGGAGCTGGCGGCCGAAGGCGCCCAGGAGCAGCAGACCGCGGCGCAGTTCAAGGACCTGGCGAAGCACTGGAAGCCCATCGTCATCTGCTTCGGCATGGTGCTCATGCTGAACGTGCACAACTACACGTTGTTCACGTACATGGTCAGCTACCTGGGCAACCCGAAGGGCGCAGGACTCAGCGAGAACTGGGCACTCGGCCTCACGGCGATCATGTACGCGGTGATGATGGCGCTGATGGCGCTCGGCGGCTCCGCGTCCGACAGATGGGGTAGGCGCCCGTCGTGGTTCTTCTCCGGCACGGCGTTGTTCGTCCTCGCCCTGCCGGCGTTCTACCTGATGCTCAACGCGCCGATCCCGGTGAAGATCCTCGCGCTCGTCGGGCTCGGCATCGTCTACGTGCCGCAGCTGAGCACGATCTCCGCGACGTTCCCTGCCATGTTCCCCACGCACATCAGGTACTTCGCGTTCGCGCTCACCTACAACGTGGCCACGGCGCTCGCCGGTGGACCGACGCCGGCGATCAACACCTGGGGCACGGAGAAGATCGGCAACTACTTCCCCGCGTTCTACCTGATGGCCGCGAGCGTGGTCGGCCTGATCGCCGTCTACTTCGCGAAGGAGACCGCGGGAGCGTCGGTGCGCGGCACCGACGTCCCCGACATCGAGAAGCAGAAGGCCGCCGCAGGCGCCGAGTAGTTCTGCCCTCGTAGCTGTCGCAGCGGGTGGCAACCGACCTGGTCGGTTGCCACCCGCTTCCGTTGTCGGTGCGGCTGACTATGGTGTGCGGCAATGACGGGGCAGGCCACGCTCACCGAGCAGGACGACGGTCGGCGGCTCGAGACGATCGACGCCGTGATCGAGCTGATGCGTGCCGAGGTGCAGACCAAGCTGACGCTGCACGACCTCGCCGATGCCGTCGGTTACAGCCCGTTCCACCTGGCCCGGCTGTTCCGTTCCGTGGTCGGCATCCCGCCCGGCGAGTTCCGCACGGCCCTGCGCTTCGACCTGGCCAAGCGGCTGCTGGTCACCGAGGGTGCGTCGGTGACCGATGCGTGCTTCGCGGTCGGCTTCGACAGCCTCGGCACGTTCTCCACCAGGTTCCGCAAGCTCGTCGGGGTCGCTCCGGACGAGTTCCGCCGGCTGCCCGACGCGCTCGACCGCCCGGCCTCGACGGCCATCGCACGCAGCCAGCCCTCTACGTCCACGGCCGTGGTGCGCGGCACGGTGTACTG
Organism: Streptosporangiales bacterium; assembly: GCA_009379825.1. Taxonomy (NCBI): domain Bacteria; kingdom Bacillati; phylum Actinomycetota; class Actinomycetes; order Streptosporangiales; species Streptosporangiales bacterium. Next base: position 75,308 of record WHTA01000016.1, on the reverse strand, counting down.
CCCGACCGAGAGCGCGGTGTACATCGGGCTGTTCCCGCACGCGATCGCGCAGAGCCGGCCGATCACGGGGCAGTACCTGCTGCGCCCCGGCCCATACGAGCTGCCGGCCGTACCGCCCGGCCGCTACCGGGTGCTCGCCGCCGGCATCGGGCCGGCGGCCGACCCGCTCACCCGGCTGGTCCCCGGCGAGGGCATGACGGTCGGTGCCGCGCCGCAGCCGGTGGTGATCCGCACCGGCACGGAACGCGTGCACCGCGACGTGTGGCTGCGGCCGCAGTACACGCAGGAGCCGCCGGTGCTGGTCGCCCTGGCGATCCTGACACCGCAAGATTGAAGAGGCCACGGCCGGCGGCCGACACTAGGGTCGGGCCATGAGCGCAGCGAGCATCCGCACCAGGCAGACGATGGCCGCGCTGACCGGGACCTGGGTGGGCACCTCGAGGATGCGGCTGATGCCCGACGACCCATACGGCGAGTCACCGGCCACCGCCACCGTGCGACCGGCGGCGCGCGGCAGCTTCGCCACCGTCGCGTACACCTGGACGACCGACGGTGTCGAACAGGACGGCTTCCTGCTGCTCGGCGACGGCGCCGACCCGGGCACGGCGGTCGCCGTCTGGTGCGACTCGTGGCACCAGAGCCCGCACTGGATGACGTGCGAAGGCACCGTCCAGGATCAGCGGATCACCGTGGCTGGCAGCTATCTGGGCGGCGACACCACGGCCGGCTGGCGGATCCGCATCGACGCCAGCGACCCGGCGGTGTTGCGGATCGCCATGGACAACGTGCTCCGCGAGGTCGGCTACCAGGTCGTCGACGCGCGCTACGAGCGCGCCTGAGCCTCGGCCCGGTCCCGGGCGGCGAGCCGGTAGGCGTCCATCAGGCTGATTGCGTAGACGAAGATGCCGCCCGCGTACCTGCCGAGGAACGACCTGTCCGGGTCAGCGACGTGCACGGTGATGATGCCGAGCAGCAGGATGTAGAACACGAACATCAGGCCGCGGTACGGCCGCCCGAGCACGACGTGCCCGACGCCAGGCAGCACCGCCGCGGTCAGCAGCACGAGCAGCGGGGTCCGGGTGAGCTGTTGCCTGGCCCGGGAGAGCACGGTCACCGCGCCACCGCCTGCCGGTCGGTCACGGTGGCCAGCAGCACGTCGCACAGCTCGGCGATCTCCGCCGCCGGCAGCACCGGAGCCCCCAGGTCCACCCGCCGGCCCACCCGGTACGGTCCGGACTCGGCTTCGGTCACCTGTCGTACGACACGCAGCCCGCGAGCGGACAGCACGACCTCCTTCGTGCGGTCCGCATCGAGCAGCTCGGTGACTGCGCCGAGCTCGACGTCGCCCACCGGCTCCGCCGCGGCTGCCCTGGCGTGCTCTGGGCAGCCGTCCGGCAGCGGCAGCCGGTGCTGGTAGCGCGCGTTCGGCGAGTAGAACTCGTTGCCCGTCGGCCGCAGCAGCACCGACACCGGTGCCCGCACCTCGAGCTCCGCGTAGCACGTCACCGCGAGCCAGAGCACCGGGAGCTTCCGGAACGTGAGCGAGTCGACGATCGGCTCCAGCCGCCACCGGTGGCCGGCCCGCGAACCGGTGAGCACGGGGAACGACACGTCGTCCTGCGTGACGGAGACGTCGGTGAACAGCGGCTGCACGGCAGCGAACAACCGGCCGCGCTCGTCCCGCACGCGAGCGCGTTTACGGGCGTGCAGCACCGCCCCCGCCGCGGCGACGACCGCCGCCACGACGAGGAACAGCAGCAACCTGGCGTCCATCAGTACCCACGCGGTCTCGGTAGTGGCGCGGTGAACTGGGCGTCCTTGTCCACGTGCTTGAACCTCCGCGCAACGAACCACACCGACGCCAGCAGGTAGAACGCCAGCACCGAGATCAGCGCGACACCGTAGCCGAGGAAGGTCGCGAAGAACACCAGCCCGACGATGAGGATCAGCATGATCGCCGGCACCGGGTGGAACGGCAGGGTGTACTGCCGCGGGATGCTGCCGAGCGGCCACAGCCGCCTGAACCTGATGAAGTTCGGCCCCATGAACGCGTACATCAACAGCCCGGACAGGATCGAGAACGTGATCACCGTCGAGAGCAACGTGTCGCGCTGCAGCAGGATCGGCAGGATCGCGAACGCGATGGCGATCGGAACCAGGAACACGATCGCCCTGAACGGCGTGCGGTAGCGCGGGTGCACTGCGCCGAACCACTCCGGCAGGTACCTGTCGCGGCCCATCGAGAACCACGCACGCGAGGCGTCGGTGATGCAGCCGTTCGCCGACGCCAAGGTGGCGAACAACGTGCCGAACATCAGCAGCAGTACGAGCACGCCGTTGCCGGTGACCCTCGCCGCGTCGAACAGCGGTGTGATCGCCGTGCCGAGGTACTGCCACGGCACCAGGCCCGCACACACGTACCAGGTGAGCGTCGCGGCGATGATCAGCGTCATGATCCCGGCCATGCTGCCCAGCGGGATCGCCCGCGGCGCCGACCGGCACTCCTCCGCCGCCTGGGCGGTGCCCTCGATGCCGAGGTAGTACCACATGCCGAACTGACAGGCCGCGACCACGCCGATCCAGCCATACGGCAGGCCGTTCGCGAGGTCACCGGTCAGGCCCTGCAGCGCCATGGTGCCCGACGGGTTCCAGCCGGCGACGCCGATGAACAGCGCCACGATGGTGAGGAACGCGAAGCCGGTGATCAGGAAGTTCACCGACAGCGTGACGAAGATGCCGCGGTAGTTCAGCCAGGCGAGGCCGAGGATCGCGAGCACGGCGAACGGGTACGCGCTCAGCTCGGTCTGGCTGCCGAGCACCGTGGACATGGTGGTCAGCAGGTAACCGAGCACGTTGGCGTTCGCCGCCTCCAGCATGGTGTACGCCAGCGTCAGGTAGAGCCCGACGTTGAACGCCATCAGCGGGCCGATGGTGTGCTTCGCCTGCGCGTACTGGCCGCCGGCGGCGGGGATGGCGGAGGTGACCTCCGAGTTGATCATCACGATCGCGGTGTAGAGCAGACCGACGACCCAGCACGCGACCAGGCCGCCGTACATGCCGCCCTTCTCGACCGAGAAGTTCCAGCCCATGAACTCACCGACGAGCACAATGCCCACGCCGAGACCCCAGATGTGGATCGGCGAGAGCACCTTGCGTAGCGAGAGGTGATCCGGCCTCTCCGCGGTCTGCACGCTCTCACTCATGGCCGCGACCCCTCACCTGAGATGTCGTCGAGGTCCTCCACCGTGCTGGTGAGGAAGTCCTCGTCGTACTTCCTGCCGGTCTTGACCACGTCCACGACGAGCCAGATGGCGATCACCGCACTGAGTACCCAGGCCCCGAGCTCGAGCAGCGTCGTCGCACTCATGATCGCCCATCCAACCGGTCGAACTTGTGCTCGATGACCTCTCGGTACTCCTTGAACGACACGCGATACACGAACGCCAGGTAGCCGAGCAGCAGCAGCGCCGTCGCCAGGAGCAGCACCGGGTTGATCGGGTACTTGTCCTTCGACGGCGCGTTGTCGGCGACCTGTTGGTTCACCGTCGCCTCGTCGACCAGGCCCTGGTCGATCATGCGCTGGTACTGGGCACGCTCGGCACCGGAGATGGGCAGCTCGTCGACGCTCTTGACCGCCTCGGTGTCACCGCCGCCGGTGTCGGCGGACGTCCGTTCCACGATCCAGGTGGTGACGAACAGCGTGGTGAACAGCAACACCAGCAGCACGGCGGCGTCGACGAACTGGCTGCGGCCCGACTGCCGTGACCTCGCGGGCGCGCTCATGACTTGCCCGCCTTCGCTGCGCGCCCCATGTCCAGGTGGCGCAGGTCCTCGGTGTAGATGACGTTCCTGTGCTGCCGGTACCGCTGGATGAGGGCAACCATCGATGCCGTGTTGAAGCCACCGAGTGCGAGCATGGCCACGCCGAGCACGATGCGCAGCAGCGCGCCAGGCGCGATCGATACGACCATCAGATAGGTGAACACGAGGACGAGCCACATCGCGACGGTGAAGATCACGGCACTCACCAGGTCGCGGTTGAGCATCGACTCGATCCGTGGGTCAGGGTCAGACATCGTCGTCTTTCCTCCCTTTCAAGACCCCCGATGGGCTTAGAACAACGTGAGGTACCTGTTGACCTCCCAGTCGCTGACCGCCGCGTGGTACTCGAGGAACTCGCGGCGCTTCACGCCGGCGTAGTAGTCCACGTAGTCGCCGCTGCGCACCTCGCCGAGCGCGCTGCGCAGCACCTTGTCGCCGGCCAGCTCGTCGACGGCCTCGAGCAGCGTGGCCGGCAGCCGCTCGATACCGCGCCCCGCGACCTCGTCGCCGGACAGCGCGAACAGGTCGTCGCTCACCGGCTCACCGGGATCGGCGCCCCTGTCCACGCCGTCCAGGCCGGCCGCCAGCAGACCGGCGAAGGCCAGGTACGGGTTCGCGGAGCCGTCCACACCACGGTGTTCCATCCGGCCGCCCTCGGGCACCCGCAGCATCACCGTGCGGTTGTTGCCGCCGTACGCGTTGTACGCCGGCGCCCAGGTGGACCCCGAGTTCGGGGCGCCCACGCCGATGCGCTTGTAGGAGTTGACCGTCGGGCAGATCAGCCCGGCCATCGCGCGGCCGTGCTCGACCAGCCCGCCCATGAACTGGTACGCCAAGCCGCTCAGGCCGAGGCCGCGCGCATCGTGGTCGGTCTCGAACAACGGGTTGTCGTCGGTGTCCCAGATGCTCAGGTGGGTGTGCAGGCCGTTGCCGGTGTACTGGCTGAACGGCTTGGGCATGAACGTCGCCGCCATGCCGGCCTCGTGCGCGAGCACGTGCACCATGTAGCGCAGGAAGATCGCCCGGTCCGCGGTCGTCAACGCGTCCGCGAACGCGAAGTTCTGCTCGAACTGCCCGGCGCCGTCCTCGTGGTCGTTGGCGTAGTTCGCCCAGCCGAGCTCGTTCATGTACGCCGACACCGTGGAGAGGTGTCCCCACATCCTGCTCAGGCCCTTGGCCTCGTAACACGGCTTCTCGGCGGTGTCGAGCTGGTCGGCGATCTCGATGCCACCGTCAGGGGTACGCCGCACCAGCATGTACTCGGCTTCCACGCCGGTCTTCAGCACCCAGCCGCGTTCGTCGCGCAGCCGGTCGAGCTGGCGGCGGAGGATGACCCGCGGCGCGTACGGCCAAGGCTCACCGTCGACGTAGGGATCGCAGTGCACTACGGCCACGGTGGGCTGCCACGGCAGCCGGGTGTACGACGTCGGGTCGGGCATCGCCGCCAGGTCGGGGTCGGCGGGCGACTGCCCGATGTCGCCGACCGCGAAACCGGCGAAGCCGGCGCCGTTCTCGAAGAGCTGGTCGACGGCGCTGGCCGGGACCGCCTTCGCGCACGGCTTGCCGTGCATGTCGACGAACATCGCGAGGAAGAATTCGATGCCGTCCTTCTCGGCCTGCTTGAGCATTCGGTCGCGTTCGTCAGCCACCAGATTCTCCTCAATCCTTCTCGCGGTCGGCTTGTCGTCGACTCGTTCTGTCACCAACCGCCCTTGGGGTGACCGGGTATCCAGTTGGTGCCGGCGAGTGGCACCTGGGCCATCGCCGCGGCTTCGATGGTCAGCGCCACCAGATCCTCTGGTTCGAGGTTGTGCACACTGGACTTCCCGCACGCGCGGGCCAGCGTGGTGACCTCCATGGTCAACGCCTTCAGGTAGTTCGCCACCCGCTGCGCTCCCCAGTCCGGATCCAACCGGGAGGCGAGCTCGGGGTCCTGGGTCGCGATACCGACCGGGCACCGGCCGGTGTGCATCCGGTCGCAGTGCCCTGGCGTGGCCCCGATGGCGGCGTAGTCGGCGGTGGCGTCGTGCTCCTTGCCGTCCTTGACGTACGTACGCGAGTTGCAGCCAAGGGCCACCAGCGGAGCGACGCCGATGGAGACGGCGTCCGCGCCGAGCGCCAGCGCCTTCGCGACGTCGGCGCCCGTCCTGATGCCGCCGGAGACGATGAGCTGCACCTCGTCTTCCTTACCGACCTCGCGCAGCGCCTCCGCCGCCAGCCGCACCGCGGGCAGCGAGGGGATGCCGGCGTGCTCGATGAACACGTCCTGCGTCGCGCCCGTGCCGCCCTGCATGCCGTCGACCACGACGGCGTCCGCACCGGCCGCGACCGCGAGCTTGACGTCGTTGGCCACCCTGGTCGCACCGACCTTGACGTAGATCGGCTTCTCCCACGAGGTCGCCTCGCGCAGCTCCTCCATCTTTATGCGGAGATCGTCGGGACCCACCCAGTCCGGGTGCCGGCTCGCCGACCGCTGGTCGATACCGGCGGGCAGGGTGCGCATCTCCGCGACCCGCTCGCTGACCTTCTGGCCGAGCAGCATGCCGCCACCGCCCGGCTTGGCGCCCTGCCCGATGACGACCTCGATCGCGTCCGCTGCACGCAGGTCGGCGGGGTTGAACCCGTACCTGGACGGCAGGCACTGGTACACCAGCGTCTTCGACGCCTTGCGCTCCTCGGCCGTCATGCCGCCGTCGCCCGTCGTGGTCGACGTGCCGACGGCGGTCGCGGCACGGCCCAGCGCCTCCTTGGCGTTCGCGGACAGCGCCCCGAAGCTCATGCCCGCGATGGTGATGGGGATCGCGAGCTCCAGTGGCTTGCTCGCGTAACGGCTGCCGAGCACGGTCGTCGTGTCGCAGCGCTCCCTGTACCCCTCGAGCGGGTACCTGGACGCAGACGCGGTGAGGAACACCAGGTCGTCGAAGCTGGGCACGGCCCGCTTGGCTCCCCAGCCGCGGATCTCGTACCTGCCCTCGGCGGCCATCAGCTGGATGTCCCTGAGCACGTCGGGCGGGAACGTGTTGCTCGTCCTGATGTTCTCGTCTGGCGCGCTGTGGTCGGCTGAATCACTCATCAGTAGCTCTGCCCCTTCAGCGCGTCGAAGTTGTACAGCTGCTTCGCCGAGGCGACCCTCGTGACGTTCTGCGGGTCGATGTGGTCGAAGCCGGCGCCCTTCACCAGCTCCTCCACGACGGCCACGTCGGCCTCGGTCATCTCCTCGATGCGGGCGTCCGAGCCGAGGGACGCGACCTTGCCGGCCACGTAGATCACCGTCTCGTACAGCGAGTCGCCGAGCGCGTGCCCGGCATCGCCGCCGACCAGCATCGTGCCGGCCTGGGCCATGAAGCCGCTCATGTGCCCGACATCGCCCGCGACGACGATCGTGCCGCCCTTCAGCGAGATCCCGGCGCGCGACGAGGCGTCGCCCTCGATCACCAGCAACCCGCCGTGACTGGACGCACCCGCGCACTCCGACGCGTTGCCGCGCACCCGCACCGTGCCGCTCATCAGGTTCTCGGCCACCGACCAGCCGACGAAGCCGTCGACCGTGATGTCCGGCCCGTCGCCGAGACCGCCGATGAAGTAACCGGCGCCGCCCGCGATGCGTATGTCGATGCGGTTGGCAAGCCCGACCGCGAGGTTGTGCCTGCCCCACGGCTCGACGATGCGTGCGGTCGTGCCGTCCGGCAGCGACCCGAGCTCACGGTTGATCTCCCTGGTGGACAGCTCCCCGCAGTCCAACGTGACAGCGTCCGACACCGACACCTCCCCCATCACTGCGACCATCCGCGACCGTCTCCCCTGCGCCAGATATGGATCTCCTCCGGCATCGGCTCGAACACGGTCGCCTTGCCGACGTCGGGCAGCGACGCGAGTGCGTGGAACTCCGACCCGAACGCCACGTAGTCGTCGTTCTCCGCGATCACCGCCGGTTTACAGGCGAAGGAGTCGCGTACGACCGCGAACTCGTCAGCCGTCGACACCAGCAACGTGTAGAAGCCGTCCAGCTCCTTGAGCACCATGCGCAGCGCGTCCTCGAGATCCGCTCCACGGCTCATCTGCCACGCGACGTATCGCGCGCAGACCTCGGAGTCGTTGTCCGTGACGCAGCGGATGCCCTCGCGTTCGAGCTTGCGCCGCACGGTGGCGTAGTTGGAGAACGCACCGTTGTGCACCAGCACGAGATCGGACGCGACGGCGAACGGGTGCGAGCCGTCGGTAGTTACCGCGGACTCGGTAGCCATCCTCGTGTGGCCGACACCTTGGTACGCCGACCGCTGCGCGATGCCGTACCTGTCGCAGATCGAGCGCGGCGAGCCGACGTCCTTGAACATCTCGATGGCCGTGCCGTGGCCGACGACGACCGCGTCCGACTCGGCGGTCAGGATCGCTTCCGAGACCTGCTCGGGCGCGCCGGCGGCGACGAGCGCGGCACCGTCCGGCCGCAGGCTCTCGACCGCGACCTCGTCCCCCAGCTCGATGCCGGCCCGCCTCGCGACCTCGGCCGCGTCCACGTGCTCCGGCAGCCGCACCGAGTAGCGCTGCCTACCACCCGGCAGCGGATCGGCGTAGAGGGCGATGCCCGCAGAGTCAGGTCCCCTGGTGGTCATGCAGTCGAGCATCTCGGCCAGGTGCGCGCCCAGGGGCTGGTGCGCGGACTCGCGCTTGAGATGGAGACCGACGATCCCGCACATGCCCATCGCTCCCCTCGGATGAACGGCAACCGACGCCGCGCGACAGCGGGCGGTCTAAGGTCCGAACCACAGACCTTTGGGAATGCAACACCCAAGAACCGCTCTGCGTCAACCCTCAGACACCGAGTCACCGCCGCCGTCAGGGCGACGACTTGGTACGCCGGCCGCCTTTGCGCTTGGAGTCCTGCAGGACGATCACCCGCAGCTGCTCCCGGGTACGTTCCACGTGCGCGGCCATCAGACGGCCCGCCTGCTCTGCGCTCTTCCGCCTGATCGCGTCGTAGATCGCCCGGTGATCCTCGATCGACTCGTCCTTCGGCTCGACGTACTCCAGCAGGTCGTGCGGGCTGAACAGCTCGCCGCGGGTCTGGTCGATGCCGGCGCGCAGCCTGGTGTTGCGCGCCGCGCTCGCCACCCCGGAGTGGAACTGCGAGTCGGAGAGCCGGAACGCCGCGCGGCTCTCCGAGTTCTCCATCGCCTTGATGGCGCTACGCAGCTGGCTCAGGTCGTTGACGTCGCGTCTGGTGGCAGCCAGCTCGGCGGCGCGCTGTTCCAGGGCGATCCGGAAGTCGATGATCTCGTCGATCTCGCCGCGCTGCTGCCGTACGTGCTCGCGCCACTCGCTGAACGGCCTGGTCAGCTCGGTGACGAACGTGCCGCCGCGCGACCCGCGGCGCACCATGACGTACCCGCGGTCCTCCAGCGACTTGATCGCCGCCCGCAGGCTCGCCCGCGCCACGCCGAGCTCCTCGGCCAGCTCGCGCTCCGGCGGCAGCCGGTCGCCCGGCCCGAGCTCACCACGGTGGATCATGCCGCGGATGTGCTCGGCGACACCCTCGGTCAGCTTCATCGACGTCAGCTGCCGTTCCACGAAGCCCTCCTGCCAACACGGCCTGGACGGACACTCTAAGCCGTCGGCGTGCCGTAGGCTCTTCGGACGATCACCGATGAGGAGGGGATGTGGCAGCGACACCGCTGGAAGACGCGCTGGAGAAGGTGATCGCGCAGCGGGTTCGGGAGTTCCGGTCGGCCATGGGCTGGAGCGTCGCCCACCTCGCCGACCGCAGTGGGCTCTCCAAGAGCATGCTGTCCAAGATCGAGAACGCGAAAGCCTCCGCCAGCCTCAGCACCCTGGCCAGGCTCAGCAGCGCACTCAACGTCCCCGTCACGGCGTTCTTCCGTGGGCTCGACGAGGAGCACGACGTCATCCACATCAAGTCCGGGCGCGGCCTGGACATCGAGCACCGCGGCTCCCGGCACGGCTCGCGTTACCAGTCACTCGGCCGGATGCGGTACCCGTACGACATGCTCGAACCCGTGGTGGTGACGATCACCAGGCGCACGAAGGTGTTCCCGCTGTTCCAGCACAGCGGCACCGAGCTGATCCACGTCCAGGCGGGCCGGCTCGGCTACGCGGTCGGGGACAACTCCTACACCCTGGAGCCGGGCGATTCCCTCCAGTTCGCCGGGGATGTCCCCCACGGCCCGGTCGAGCTGCACGAACTCCCGGTCAAGTTCCTCAGCATAAAGGCGCTGCCGACCAACGGGTGAAGCGCGTTCAGTAAAAAGCGTTGCAACTCGTTCACCACCAGTAGACAACGTTTCCTCTCACGCATACTCTGCTCGGAGCATGACTCGATACTCGGCCTGGCGCCTCTTCCGCAACGGCCTCACGCACCGCGAGTGGCCGGCCGCTTGGCGACCGCACGACCTCCGCCCCAGCTACGACGTCGTCGTGATCGGCGGCGGGGTGCACGGGCTCGCCACGGCGTACTACCTGGCAACCAACCACGGCATCCGCAACGTGGCCGTCGTCGACAAGAGCTACATCGGCAGTGGTGGCTCTGGTCGCAACACGGCCATCGTGAGGTCCAACTACCTGACGCCGGAGGGAGTGGCCTTCTACGACCGCTCGCTCCACCTCTACGAGGAGCTGTCGGCGACGCTGAACTTCAACGTGATGTTCTCGCAGCGCGGGCACATGACGTTGGCGCACAACGACTCCTCGCTCCGCACCATGCACTGGCGCGCAGAGGTCAACAAGCTGCAGGGTGTCGACTCCCGGGTGATCTACCCGGACGAGATCAAGCGGCGAGTGCCTCACCTGGACGTCTCCGCCGGCGCCAGGTACCCGATCCAGGGCGCGCTCTACCACCCGCCTGGCGGCATCATCAGGCACGACGCCGTCGTCTGGGGGTACGCCCGCGGCGCGGACGCCGCCGGCGTGCACATCCACCAGAACACCGAGGTCACCGGCATCGAGGTGTCCGGCGGCAAGGTCACGGGCGTACGCACCAACCGCGGCACCATCGCCGCCGGCACCGTGGTCAACGCCACGGCCGGCTGGGCGAGCACCATCGCGGACATGGCCGGGGTGCCGCTGCCGATCCAGACCTTCCCGCTGCAGGCGGCCGTCACCGAGCCGGTACGGCCGTTCCTCGAGACGGTGATCGTCTCCGGCTCGCTGCACGTGTACGTCAGCCAGACGGACAGGGGCGAGCTGGTGTTCGGGGCGAGCGTCGACCCGTTCGCGTCGTACTCCACCCGCGGCTCGCTGGAGTTCATCGAGGGCCTGGCCGGGCACGTGCTCGAGCTGATGCCCGCGCTGGCGAAGATGCGGCTGCTGCGGCAGTGGGCCGGTCTCTGCGACATGACGCCAGACTTCAGCCCGATCATGGGCTTCACCGGCGTAGACGGCTTCCTCGTCGACGTCGGCTGGGGCACGTACGGCTTCAAGGCCGGCCCGGTCAGCGGCGAGGCCATGGCGGAGTGCATCGCGACGCAGCGCACTCCGAAGATCATCGAGGCCTTCGGGTTGGAACGCTTCGCGAACGGAACCCTGGTAGGCGAGAAGGGCGCTGCGGCGGTGGGTCACTGATGATGCTTCTACGGTGCCCCTGGTGCGGGCCGCGTAACGTGACCGAGTTCAGGTATGTCGGCGAGAAGACCTCCCGACCGGATCCCGCGACGACCACCCCGACGCAGTGGCGCACCTACCTCTACACGAGGGCGAACGTCTTCGGCTGGACCGTGGAGACCTGGTACCACTCCACCGGGTGCCGGCAGCACTTCAGCGTCGAGAGGCACACCTTGTCGAACCGGACGCGTCCCGTCCAGGAGAACTCATGAGCCGCCTTGCCCGCCAGTCCGGCGAGGTCATCGACCGCAGCCAGCCACTGTCCTTCAGCTGGAACGGCAAGCCCTGCACGGCGTACGCCGGCGACACCATCGCCTCCGCACTGGCCGCCGCCGGTGTGCGGGTGATGTCGCGTAGCTTCAAGTACCACCGGCCCCGCGGCATCCTCACCGCGAGCTTCCTCGACCCCGGCTGCGTGCTGCAGGTCGACGACGAGCCGAACGTGCGCGCCGGGCACCGGCTGGTCACGGGCGGCATCCAGGTGAGCTCGCAGAACACCTGGCCGTCGCTCAAGTACGACCTGAAGGCCATCAACCAGCTCGCCGGCAGGTTCCTCTCCGCCGGCTTCTACTACAAGACCTTCATCAAGCCGCAGCGGCTGTGGCCGGCGTACGAGCGGGTACTGCAGCGGTTCGTCAATGCCGGTGAGATCAGCCCTGGCACGTCGGCCGAGGGCTACGACAAGCGGTACGCCCACCCGGACGTCCTGGTGGCCGGCGGTGGCCCGGCCGGCCTCGCGGCCGCGATCGCCGCGGCGGAGGACGGCGCGCAGGTGCTGCTCGTCGAGGAGGAGCACCAGCTCGGCGGCCACCTGCGCTGGGGCAGCCAGGACGACCTCGACCTGCTCGCCGAGCTCCGCGACCGGGTGGCGCAGCTCGACACCATCGAGGTCATGACCGACGCCACCGTGCTCGGCCGCTACGACGACAACTGGATCTCCGTAGTGCAGCGCTCGGTGCCAGGCAACGGGCTCGGCCCGAAGGAGCGCCTGGTGAAGGCGCGCGCCAAGGCGCTCGTGGTGGCGGCCGGCCTGATCGAGCGGCCGTACGTCTTCCAGGGCAGCGACCTGCCCGGCGTGATGCTGTCCACCGCCGTCCGGCGGCTGGTCAACCTCTACGCGGTACGGCCGGGCACCCGCGCGGTGGTGCTCACGGCGAACGCCGAAGGGGACGCCGTGGTCGGCGACCTGCGCCGGGCCGGCGTGGACGTCGTGCACGTCGAGGACGCCCGCCGCGGCGGCGACGTGCTCCGCGCGTCCGGCCGCGGCCAGGTTCGCCAGGTCGACCTGGCGAACGGCAAGACCGTGCAGTGCGACCTGTTCGTCACGGCCACCGGGTGGACGGCGCCCACGTCGCTGCTCAACATGGCCGGCGACCAGCCCACCTACGACCCGACGGCGGCCAGGTTCGTACCGAACGTGAACGCGCTGTCCGACGGTGTCTTCGCCACCGGTGGCCTCTGCGGCGACGGCACCGCCGAGCAGCTGGTCGAGCACGGCAGCGCCACCGGGCGCGCCGCGGCGCGCGAGGCGCGGGCCTTCACGCTGGCGTTCGCCGACGTGCCCACGCGCCCGGACGACGCGCGCACCCTGCCGCAGCCGGGCGACCCGGTCGACGTCCCTGCGCTCGAGCCCGCCCGGCACCGGGAGATGTTCGTCTCGCAGACGCACGGCTTCGTCGACTTCTCCGAGGACGTCACCACCAAGGACATCAAGCAGGCCGTCGCCGAGGGCTACGACAGCGTCGAGCTGGCCAAGCGCTACACCACCGCCACCATGGGCACCGTGCAGGGCAAGCTGGAGCTGATGAACACCATCGCCGCGCACGCCCGCGCGACCGGCAAGTCCATCGCGGACACCGGCACCACCACGTGGCGCCCGCCGTACGCGCCGGTCAGCCTCGGCGCACTCGCCGGACGCATCTTCGAGCCGGTGCGGCACTCGCCGATGCAGGAGTGGCACGACCGGCACAACGGCCAGCCGATGGTCGCCGGCGCCTGGATCAGGCCGGACCACTACGGCGACGCACAGGCCGAGGCCCGCAACGTCAGGGAGAACGTCGGCGTCATCGACGTCACCCCCATCGGCAAGCTGGACCTACGCGGCCCGGATGTCCCGAAGCTGCTCGAGCAGCTGTACGTCAACAAGTGGCAGCGGCTCGACGTCGGCCGGGTCAGGTACGGCGTCATGTGTGCCGACGACGGGGTCGTGCTCGACGACGGCGTGACCGGCCGGCTGGCCGAGGACCACTACCTGATGAGCACCACCTCGTCCGGCGCCGGCGGCGTCTGGGAGTGGGTGGAGAACTGGCTGCAGACCGAGCACCCCGAGTGGCGGGTGCACGTCACGCCGGTCACCACGACGTACGCGAGCATGAACGTCGCCGGCCCGAAGAGCCGGCAGCTGTTGGAGCGGCTGGTCGACGGCGTCGACCTGTCCACCGACGCATTCCCCTACATGCACGTCCGTACGGGCACCGTCGCGGGCGTGCCGGACTGCGTGCTGTGGCGGATCGGCTTCACCGGTGAGCTGAGCTACGAGCTGCACGTGCCTGCGGGTTACGGCCTGCACGTGTGGGAGCAGCTGTTCGCCCACGGCAAGGACCTCGGCATCCGGCCGTTCGGCATGGAGGCGCAACGGGTCCTGCGGCTGGAGAAGGGCCACTTCATCGTGGGCCAGGACACCGACGGCCTCACCAAGGCGTTCACCGCCGGCATCGATTGGGCGATCAAGCTGGACAAGCCCGACTTCGCCGGGCTGCCCGAGCTGCGTTGGCAGGCGGCGGCCGGCGAGTACCCGATGCTGGTCGCGGTGCAGACCGAGGAGCCGTCGGTCGTGCCGACCGAGGCCAGCCAGCTGGTGGACGGCAACCGCATCGTCGGCAGGATCACGTCCAGCCGGATGTCGCCGACACTGAACCGGTCGGTGTGCCTGGCGCAGGTCGAGTCGCGGCTGGCCGAACCCGGCACCCGGCTCACCGTGCTGCTCCCCGACGGCAACCGGATACCGGCGCGCGTCCACACGCACCACGCCCACGTCGATCCTGAGGGGGAGAGGCAGCGTGCCTGACACGACTGGCAACTACACCGGCCCGCCGCCGGTCGCCCGCAGCCCGATCACCACCGTGGCCGCCGGCCGGGGCGACGGCGCGCTCACCCTGACCGACGAGTCGTCGTACGGCAAGCTGCTGGTACGCGCGGCCGCCACCGGGCCGATGGCCACGGCGCTCGGCACCAGGTTCGGCCGCACCAGCAGGGACGCGGGCGACGAGGCGCTCGTCGTCGGCTCCGGGCCGGGCGAGTGGCTGCTGCTCGCGGACGTCGCGGAGCTGCCGAAGCTCACCGAGTGGCTGGAGCAGCAGGCCGAGGCCGACCCCGACCTGGTCTCGATCGTCGACGCCACGCACGGCAGGGCGATGATGCGGCTGACCGGCCACGCGGCCGCGGACGTCCTCGCCAAGCTGTGCGCCGTCGACCTCAGCGACACCTTCGTACCCGACGGTGGCGCCTTCCGGAGCTCGGTGACGAAGCTCGTGACCGACGTCGTACGCGACGACGCCGGCGGTGCCTCCACCGGTGACCGCCCGTCGTACCTGTTGCACTGCGAGCGGTCGTCCGGGCAGTACCTCTGGGAGGCGGTCGCCGACGCCGGCCTCGAGTACGGCCTGACCACCACCGCCGCCCCCACATGATGGAACTCTGGCCCAGATGATGGACGAGCCGGCTAGCTTTTGCTCAACTTCCAGTAGGGGCACCATTCGTGCCCGGCAGACATCTGATCCGGTGCGTCGCCGCCGGCTGTTTCCCTCCTAAGGAGCCGCAACATGGCGTTCCCAAGCGACCTCGAAATCGCTCGGTCCGCGTCGATGAAACCCATCGAGGACATCGCGAACGAGATGGGTCTCGCTAGTCATCTGCTGCAGCCGTACGGGGACGACGTCCTGAAGGTGAAGCTCGACGCGATCGAGCACCTGAAGACCCGCGAGCGCGGCAAGTACGTCGTGGTAAGCGCGATCACGCCGACGCCGCTGGGCGAGGGCAAGACCACCACGACGGTCGGTCTCGGCCAGGCGTTCAAGCACATCGGCAAGAAGGCGTCCATCGCCATCAGGCAGCCGTCGATGGGGCCGACCTTCGGCATCAAGGGCGGCGCGGCCGGCGGCGGCTACAGCCAGGTCGTGCCGATGGAGCTGCTGAACCTGCACCTCACCGGCGACTCGCACGCGGTGACCGCGGCGCACAACCTGCTGTCGGCGATGATCGACAACCATCTGTTCCAGGGCAACGAGCTCGACCTGGACCTGAACCAGATCACCTGGCGCCGCGTGCTAGACGTGAACGACCGGGCGCTGCGCAACATCATCGTCGGCCTCGGCTCGCGGATGGACGGCGTGCCGCGGCAGACCGGGTTCGACATCACCGCGGCGTCCGAGGTGATGGCCGTGCTCGGCCTCACCAGCTCGCTCACCGACCTGCGGCAGCGGCTGGGCAACATCGTGATCGGCTACACCAGGGCGGGCGAGCCGGTCACCGCGGAGCAGCTGCACGCCGCCGGCTCGATGGCCGTCATCATGCGCGAGGCGATCAAGCCGAACCTGCTGCAGACGCTGGAGAACACGCCGGTGCTCGTACATGCCGGCCCGTTCGGCAACATCGCCACCGGCAACTCGTCCGTCGTCGCCGACCTGATCGGCCTGCGCTGCAGCGACTTCCACATCACGGAAGCGGGCTTCGGCGCGGACATGGGCGCGGAGCGGTTCTTCAACATCAAGTGCCGGGTCTCCGGCGAGCAGCCGGACGCGGCCGTCGTCGTGGCCACCGTGCGTGCGCTCAAGGCGCACTCCGGAAAGTACAAGATCGTCGCCGGCAAGGAGCTGCCACCCGCGCTGCTCGAGGAGAACCCGGACGACGTGGCGATCGGTGCGGCGAACCTGCGCAAGCAGATCGAGAACATCAGGCAGCACGGCGTGCCCGCGGTCGTCGCCATCAACGCGTTCCCCACCGACCACCCCAGCGAGCACGAGGCGATCCGGCAGATCGCCGCCGAGATGGGCGCCAGGTCGGCGGTGTGCACCCACTTCGCGGACGGCGGACGCGGCGCAGCTGAGCTGGCCGAGGCAGTCGCGGAGGCGGCCAACGAGCCGAACGAGTTCCAGCTGCTCTACCCGGACTCGGCGAGCCTGCGGGAGAAGATCGAGACCGTCGCGGGCAAGGTCTACGGCGCCGACGGCGTGGACTACTCCCCCGCGGCCGAGCGGCAGCTCGACACCTACGAGCGGGCCGGCTTCGGCAAGCTGCCGGTGTGCATCGCGAAGACCCACCTGTCCATCTCGTCGGACCCTGCGCTCACCGGCGCACCGACCGGGTGGCGGCTGCCGGTACGCGAGGTGCGCGCCTCGGTCGGCGCAGGCTTCGTCTACCCGCTCTGCGGCGAGATGCGCACCATGCCTGGGCTGAGCAAGTCACCCGCAGCCGCTCACATCGATCTGGACGAGAACGACGAGATCCTCGGTCTCTCCTGAGTAAACGGAAGTCACCATAGGGAAACCGGTCGCCTCTACAAGGACGTCGCCGGTTCTGAGAGACTCCACTCATGAGGGATAACGACGAGCGCGCAGGGGCGGTCAGTCGTTCACTGGTCGACACGGAGACCGTGAGCTCGTTTCTCGACCGCATCGCCGCCCGCACCCCGGCACCCGGTGGCGGTGGCGCGTGCGCGGTGAGCATCGGGATGGCCGCCGCGCTGGTGGCGATGGTCGCGCGCTACTCCACCAAGCAGCTGCCCAACGCGGAACAGCTGGCCGAGGCGGCGGACGCGTTGCGTGCAGAGGCACTGCCGCTGGTGGACGCGGACGCCACCGCGTACGAGGCGCTGCTCACGGCGTTCCGTGACAAGTCACCGGGATACGAGGAACGGGTGCGGATGGCCGCCGAGGGCGCCGCCGAGGTGCCGCTGCGGATGACCGACATCGCGGCCCGGCTGGCGCAGATCGCGGCCGCCCTGCACCAGAGCAACACGAACCTCCAGGGCGACCTGGCCATCGCGGCCACCATATGTTACCTCACGGCGGCGTCGGCCGGTCAGCTGGTCGACCTGAACGTCGAGGCCGGTGACCTGGACGAGAAGTTCAGCGAGACCGCCGACGCGAACCTCGCCGCCGTCGAAGATGCCCTCGACGAGCTCGACGACCTGTTCCCCGACCTCGACGCAGAAACGGGTGACCAGTAATGACGGCCGTCAGCATCGACGGTAACGCGTACGCCGACGACCTGGAGAAGGAGGTCGCGGCCGACGTCGCTGCGCTGGCGGAGAAGGGCATCAGACCCGGCCTCGCGACGGTGATCGCCGGCGACGACTACCCGTCACACACCTACCAGCGCCGGCTCGAGCAGCTGGCGCTCAAGGTTGGGTGCCACTACACGTGCGAGGCGCTGCCCGCCGACGTCCTCGAAGCCGACGCGATCGCCACGGTCGGCAAGCTCGACGCCGACCCGCGGGTCTCCGGGATCCTCGTGCTGCGGCCGCTGCCGCAGCAGGTGTCCGAGGTGGCCGTCTACCGCGCGCTCGACCCGACGAAGGACATCGAGTCGGTGCACCCGGTCAACACCGGGCTGCTCGCGCTCGGCCGGCCACGCTTCGTGCCCTCGACGCCGGCGTCGGTGTTCCACATCGTCGACCGGTTCTACCGCGACAGCGGCAGGGACCCGAAAGAGGTGCTGGCGAACAGCCTGATGGTCTTCGTCGGCCGTTCCGACAACGTCGGCAAGCCGATGGTCTTCATGGCGCTGGCGAACAATGCCACCGTCGTGTCCTGCGACGTGCACACGCACCGGGCGGGCAAGCTGTACGACCTCACCCGGCAAGCGGACATCCTGGTGTCCGCGGCCGGCGTGCCGGGTCTGATCACCGGCGAGCACGTCAAGGAGGGTGCGCTGGCGATCGACGTCGGGATCAACCCGGTCAAGGATCCGGAGACCGGCCGCACCAGGTTGGTCGGCGACATCGACTTCGCCTCGGTGTCCGAACACGCGGAAGCCGTCACACCGGTGCCAGGCGGCGTCGGGCCGATCACCGACGTCTGGCTGCTGCGCGCCACCGTGCGTGCGGCGCAGATGGCCGCGGCCGCGGAGGCGGCGCGCGGCAGCATGGGCTTCTGACCGCGCGGGAGGCACGGTGGCGAAGACGCACTCGTACGAACTGACCGTCACCTGGGCCGGCAACCGCGGCACCGGCACCAGCGGCTACCGCGACTACGGCCGCGAGCACGAGGTCACGGCCGAAGGGCCGCCCCCGCTGGCCGGTACGGCCGACCCGGCGTTCCGCGGCGACAAGGACCGGTGGAACCCTGAGCAGCTGCTCGTCGCGTCGCTGTCGCAGTGCCACATGCTCTGGTACCTGCACCTGTGCGCAGTGGCCGGTGTCGTCGTCACCGGCTACGTCGACGAGCCGCTCGGCACCATGGCCCAGACGCCCGAAGGCGGCGGCCACTTCACCGACGTCGTGCTCCGCCCGCAGGTGACGGTCAGCGACCCGGCGATGGTCGAACGTGCGGAAGCACAGCACCCGAAGGCGCACGAGCTCTGCTTCATCGCGAACTCGGTGAACTTCCCGGTACGCACCGAGCCGGTGACCAAGACCGCGTGACGCGTTACGCGCGCAGCCCGTCGGTGAGGACGGCGAAGACGCGCGCCCCCAGGTCGGGATCGTCGCCGTGCTGCACGGCGACGAGGGCGCCCTTCAACAGCGCGACCAGGTGCTCGCCCGTCACGTCCTTCCGTACGGCACCGGCCCGCTGAGCCCGATCCAGCAGGACGCCTAGCGCGCCCTGCATCTCCTGGGTCGCGGCCGCTATGTTGGAGTCGGTGGCGACCCCGGCGCCGGCGAGCGCGTCGGTGAGGTCCTTCTTCGCCGCCGCGGTGTCGGCCAGCCGACCGAGGAAGCCGAAGAACGCCTCCCCGGGGTCGTCGCCGCGCGCCCGCTGCTTGGCGTCCTCGATCAGCTGCTCGACGCGGTGTTGCACGACGGCCTCGAACAGCGCCTCCTTGGTGGGGAAGTGCCGGTAGACGGTGCCGGCGCCGACGCCGGCGCGGCGGGCGATGTCGTCGAGCGGCACCCCGACGCCCGCGTCCGCGAACGCCTGCTGTGCGGCCTCGAGCACCTTGAGCCGGTTGCGCCTGGCGTCGGCGCGCAGCTGCTTCTCCGTCATGGCGCCACCCGTGGACTGTGCCCCGTCGACAACCGGGGCGTGCGTTCCGTATGTTTTAAGCGGGTCCATCGTTCCGATGCTAGCCAGGGAGGCAACCATGTCCACCACGAAGACCCCGCGGGAGGTCGTGGAGCTGGTACGCAAGATGGTCGAGGGCACGCACGGCATCGACTTCGCCGACCTGTTCGCCGCCGACGGCGTGCTCGAGTACCCGTTCGCCGTCGCGGGCCTGCCCGACCGGCTGACCGGGCAGGACGAGATCAGGGCGTACCACTCGCAGGTGGCGAAGGTGCGCGAGACGTTCGAGATCGCCGGCGTCGAGATGGCCGTGTACGAGACCACCGACCCGGATGGTCGTGATCGTCGAGATCGAGCACCACGGCACGTCGCACGTGATGGACGGGCCGTACCGGGTCACCGCGCTCGGGATCATCCGGGTGCGCGACGGCAAGATCACGCACTACCGCGACTACATGAACCCGGTGAGCCTGGCCGAGCTGACCGGACAGCGGGACACCCTGGCAGCCGCACTCACCGCCTGAATCGATTGTTGAACAATCCAGGTGGGCCTGTGTTACCTTGCCGGGGTGAGTAGCAGCAGCCCCACCGCCCGCCGCTGGCAGTTCTGGATCGACCGCGGCGGCACGTTCACCGACGTCGTCGCCCGCCGTCCCGACGGCGGGCTGGTCGCCCGCAAGTTGCTGTCGGACGACCCCGCCAGGTACCGCGACGCGGCCGTCGCCGCCGTCCGTACGTTGCTCGACCTCGCACCGGAAGAACCGGTGCCCGCGGACCGCATCGAGAGCATCCGGATGGGCACCACGGTGGCCACCAACGCGCTGCTCGAACGTCGCGGCGAGCGCACCGCGCTTGTGATCACCCGCGGCTTCCGCGACGCGCTGCGGATCGGCTACCAGGAGCGCCCGCGTATCTTCGACCGCCAGATCGTGCTGCCCGAGCTGCTCTACGAACGGGTGGTCGAGGTCGACGAGCGGGTGCTTGCGGACGGCACCGTGCTCCGCCAGCCGGACCTGGAGCAGCTCGCCGCCGACCTCAAGCCGGTGTACGCGGACGGCATCCGTGCCGTCGCCGTGGTCTGCATGCACGGCCATTTGTACCCCGCACACGAGCAGCAGATCGGCGAGGTGGTCCGCGAGCTCGGCTTCACCCAGGTGTCGCTGTCCAGCGCGACGAGTCCGCTCACGAAGATCGTGCCGCGCGGCGACACCACGGTCGTCGACGCGTACCTCTCCCCCGTGCTGCGCCGGTACGTCGACCAGGTCGCCAGCGAGCTCGCCGGCGTACGGCTGATGTTCATGCAGTCCGGCGGCGGCCTGGCCGAGGCCGGGCACTTCCGCGGCAAGGACGCCATCCTCTCCGGACCCGCGGGCGGCATCGTCGGCATGACCCAGCTCTCCACGCTCGCCGGGTACGACAAGGTGATCGGCTTCGACATGGGCGGTACGTCGACCGACGTGTCGCACTACGCCGGCGAGTACGAGCGCGTCTTCCACACCACGGTGGCCGGTGTGCGGCTGCGCGCGCCGATGCTCGACATCCACACGGTGGCCGCCGGCGGCGGGTCGATCCTGCACTTCGACGGCAGCAGGTACCGCGTCGGACCGGACAGCGCGGGCGCCATCCCCGGCCCCGCCTGCTACCGGGGCAGCGGGCCGCTGACCGTCACCGACGCGAACGTAATGCTCGGCCGGATCCAGCCGTCGCACTTCCCTTACGTCTTCGGGCCGTCGGGCGACCAGCCGCTCGACGCCGACCTGGTGAGCCAGAAGTTCGGCCAGCTCGCCGCCGAGATCACCGAGAGCACGGGCGACGACCGCACCCCGGAACAGGTCGCCGAGGGCTACCTGCACATAGCCGTCACGAACATGGCGGAGGCCGTGCGGAAGATCTCCGTACAGAAGGGCCACGACGTCACCCGCTACGCGCTGACCACGTTCGGCGGCGCGGGCGGCCAGCACGCGTGCGCCGTCGCCGACGCGCTCGGCATCACCACCGTCCTCGTGCCGCCGATGGCCGGCGTGCTGTCCGCGCTCGGCATCGGGCTCGCCGACACCACGACCACCCGCGAGCAGTCGGTGGAGACCCAGCTCGACGCGTCCGCCATGCAGCGGCTGACCGAGGTGGCCGACGCGCTCGAACAGGACGCCCGCCGCGAGCTGCTCGACGAGGACGTGCCTGAGGAACGCCTCAGGGTCGTCCGGCGGGTGCACGTACGTTACGACGGCACCGACACCGCTGTGCCCGTCGATCTTGCCGACCCGGCGTCGATGACTGCGGGGTTCGAGGCCACGTACCGCCGGCTGTTCTCGTTCCTCATGGACCGGCCGCTGATCGCCGAGGCGGTGTTCGTGGAGGCGATCGGCGTCACCGAGCAACCCGACCTGAGCCGGCTCGGTGACCCCGCCGGCGAGGCGGCGGCGAGCGCACACACGGTGCGCATGCACGCCAGCGGCGGCTGGCGCGACGTGCCGCTGCACCGCCGCACAGCGCTGCGCCCCGGCGACACGGTCACAGGTCCCGCGATCATCACGGAGGACAACGCCACCACGGTCGTCGACGACGGCTGGGCGGCCGCCGCCACCGCACAGGGACACCTGCTCGTACAACGGGTGCGCGCGGCGGGCGAGACGTCCGCGGTCAGCACCGAGGTCGACCCCGTGATGCTGGAGGTCTTCAACAACCTGTTCATGTCCATCGCGGAGCAGATGGGCGTGCGGCTGGAGGCCACCGCCCAGTCGGTGAACATCAAGGAGCGGCTGGACTTCTCCTGCGCGATCTTCGACCCGGACGGCAACCTGATCGCGAACGCACCACACATGCCCGTACACCTCGGCTCGATGGGCTCGACCGTCCGTGAGGTGATCGACCGCAACGCCGACACCATGCAGCCGGGCGACGTCTACGCCATCAACGACCCGTACCACGGCGGCACGCACCTGCCGGACATCACCATCGTGACGCCGGTCTACGACAGCACGCGCACCCAGGTGCTGTTCTACGTGGCCTCGCGCGGGCACCACGCCGAGGTCGGCGGGCTGACCCCGGGCTCGATGCCGGCGTTCAGCAGCTCGCTGGACGAGGAGGGCGTGCTGTTCGACAACTGGCTGCTCGTCTCCGCCGGCAGGTTCCGCGAGGAGGAGACGGTGGAGCTGCTCGCCGGCGCGACCTACCCGTCGCGCGACCCGCAGACCAACCTCGCCGACCTGCGCGCGCAGGTCTCCGCCAGCGAGAAGGGCATCGAAGAGGTCGACGCGATGATCGAGCACTTCGGTCTCGACGTCGTGCAGGCCTACATGAAGCACGTGCAGGACAACGCGGAGGAAGCCGTCCGCCGGGTGATCGACTCGCTCGACGACGGCGAGCACGTCTACGAGATGGACTCCGGCGCGCAGATCCATGTGCGGGTGACCGTCGACCGGGCCAGCAGGGGCGCGACGATCGACTTCACCGGCACGTCGGCACAGCTCGCCACGAACTTCAACGCGCCGAGCTCGGTGGCCACCGCCGCGGTGCTGTACGTCTTCCGCACCCTGGTCGGCGACGACATCCCGCTGAACGACGGCTGCCTGCGGCCGCTGCAGATCGTCGTGCCCGAAGGCTCGATGCTTGCGCCTGAGTACCCGGCGGCGGTCGTCGCGGGCAACGTCGAGACGTCCCAGGCGATCACCGGCGCACTGTACGCCGCGCTGCGCGTTCAGGCCGAGGGCATCGGCACCATGAACAACGTGACGTTCGGCAACGAGCGCTACCAGTACTACGAGACGCTGTCCGGCGGATCCGGTGCAGGCGAAGGGTTCCACGGCACCTCGGTGGTGCAGACACACATGACGAACTCCCGCCTGACCGACCCCGAGGTGCTGGAGTGGCGGTTCCCCATCGTGCTGGAGAGCTACGCCATCAGGCGCGGCAGCGGTGGTGCCGGCAAGTGGCACGGCGGCGACGGCGCAGTGCGGCGGCTGCGGTTCACCGAGCCGATGACCGCAAGCACCTTGTCGGGCCACCGGCGGGTGCCCCCGTACGGCATGGCCGGCGGCTCACCCGGCGCGCTCGGCCGCAACCGGGTGGAACGCACCGACGGCACCGTCACGGAGATGTCCGGCGCCGACACCACCGACCTCCGCGCCGGCGACATCCTGGTGATCGAAACCCCGGGCGGCGGCGGCTACGGCACCCCGGAGACCTGACCGGCCGGGGCCGCTGATCTGCCTCCGACCCGCCGCACGGCGTTGCGTCTGCCACAGGCCTCAGCAGCCAACAACCGGCTCAACCGCCGGCAAGCATGTGGTCGAGGTGCCGGTCGAGGATCGTCCGGGCGCGGCGCGGTGACATCCGATCCGGTTCGACCAGGACGGCGACGGTGAGGCCGTCCACCAGCGCCATCAGCGCGGCCATCTCGTCCGCGATCGTCCGGCGCTGGCGCGCGGGCGCACTCCGTCCGGTCATGGCGCCGGCCACCAGCGAGTCCTCCAGCTTGCGCATGCTGTCGGCGTGCACCGCGGCGAGCTCCTCCTCGACCGCGGCACGTGCGACGAACGCCAACCAGACCCGGGAGTCCGCGTCGTCCGACCGGTCGGGGACGAGCCGGTGCGCGATCAGCCGCAACGCCTTGGGCGGGTCGTCGGAGATTTCGCGGTCGAGCTCGGCGGCCCAGCGCGTGACGACGTCCTCCATCGCCGCCTGCAACATCGCCGACTTCGTGCGGAAATGGTGCTGCACGGCACCGATCGACACGTCGGCGTGCGCCGCGACCTCGCGTACGCTCACCGCGTCCAGGCCGCGCTCGGCCACGATCTCGACGAGCGCACGCACCAGCGCGGCGCGGCGCTGCGGGTCGTGTGCGGTCATCGCCCCATCCTCGTACCTCGACCACCGAGCGATCCCTCGGGTCGACCAAACATTACGTCCGTATGGTACCGTGCCGAGCATGTCACCGGCGCCCGCGGCAGCCGACCAGGCAGCCACACCCGCATCCCTGGGCACCACCCGGATCGCCGTGCTCGACGTGGCGCGCGGCGTCGCCATCCTCGGCACGCTCGCCACGAACATCTGGATCTTCGCCGACCCGGCCGGCATGGTCGGCATGCTCCTCAGACAGCCGCCGGCGCTCGCCGCAGACACCGGAGCAGTCGCAGAGTGGCTCTTCCGCGAGCTGGCGAACGGCAAGTTCCTCGGCATGCTCACGCTGATGTTCGGCATCGGCCTGGCCATCCGCATCGGTCGACCCCGCGCCGCGGCGGGAGCTGGCCGGGTCGCTACCCGTGGCGCGCGACCCTGCTGCTGCTCGACGGCGTGCTGCACTACGTACTCGTGGTCGAGTTCGACGTGCTCATGGGCTACGCGGTCACCGGCATGATCGTGGCCGTCATCCTGGCCAGAGCACCGCGTGCGCAACGGATCTGGCTGTGGTCCCAGGGTGTGGTGCACGT
This sequence comes from Streptosporangiales bacterium, assembly GCA_009379825.1. Lineage (NCBI taxonomy): Bacteria > Bacillati > Actinomycetota > Actinomycetes > Streptosporangiales > Streptosporangiales bacterium. The sequence continues at coordinate 50,224 of WHTA01000016.1, read as the reverse complement.
CGTGCTGCTCGCCGCGCTCGTCGCCGGCGTCGCCGTCTCCGGGGAGTCCACCGCTCGCGACGTCGGTTCTGTGACCCTCTACACCGATGGCAGCTGGTGGCAGCAGGTGCTGTTCCGGCTGGAGAACCCCGGCCTGCTGCGCGCGGAACCACTACTCATCCTGCCGCTGTCGATCGTGCTGTTCCTGCTCGGCGCGAAGCTCTTCCGCGCCGGTCTGTTCGAACCACACGGGACGCGGATCAGGCGCACCCTGCTGGTCGTCGGCGCCGTCGCGCTAGCCTTCGACCTGGCCGCCTCCACCGTCGGCACGACGGCGACGTTCCTGCTGACGCGTTACGGCACAGCTCCGTTGGTCGCACTCGGCCTGCTCGGCGCGGTCGCCATGCTCGTCGAGCGGCGGCGGCAGCCGGGGTTCACCCAGCGCCGGCTGACGGAGATCGGGCGGATGGCGCTGTCGTGCTACGTGCTGCAGAACGTCGTCGCCTCGGCGCTGTGCTACGGCTGGGGCCTGGGCCTGGCGAGCACGCTGTGGCCGGTGCGGCCGTGGGGCACGCTCGCACTCTTCGCCGTGCTCTGTGCGGTGGTCGGCGCCGCTGCCCACCTGTGGCTACGGTTCTTCGACAAGGGCCCGCTCGAAGCACTGTGGGCACGGATGTACGCGCTGCCGCGGCGGAAGCGACCGGCGCGATAGCACTGGATACCTCCCGGGCAGCACGATAACCTCACGCCGAGCCACTGCCCGAGCCGAAAGAGGGATCGCCCCGTGGACGTACGCCGGACAGCGACCTTGCTGCGGCTCGCCGGCATCGCCGCAGCCGGCGTCGGCGTCGGGCTGTGGGTGGCGACCGGGCACTGGCAGTGGCTTGTGACATCCGTCGCCCTATGGCTGGTGCTGCTGCTCGGCCACGGTCAGGTCATGGTTCCCCAGCGCGAGCGCGTCAGCGCCATGCCCGCGCGTTGGCGCCACCACACGCTCGAGGAGCACCGGTGGGAACGCACGGTGGACTGGCGTCACCTATGCCACCATGCGCCGCCAGCAGCGCCGCGAACGCAGCCGGCTGGCGGCTGCGTTGGCCGACGTACACGAAGGCATCGCGAGCTTCGATGCGGGAACTGGCCGGAGGCGCTGGCCACCTTCGACCGGGTGATCTCCACCTACGGTGACGACCCGACACCGAAGATGCGTGGGTACGTGGCGACCGCGCTGTACGACAGAGGACTCACATTGTCCCAAACCGGTGACACCGACGAGGCGCGTGCCAGGTTCGAGCAGCTCGTCCGCACCTACGCGCACGACACCTTGCCGGATGCCAAACAGCGGGTCGCCGACGCACGCGAACAGCTACGCCGCGCGTCAGGCGAAGTGGTGTAGGCGGGTCAGCGGCAGCGACTCCGCGGCCGGCAGGCCGGTCGGTACGCCGTCGACGAGTACCGCGCTGCCGTCCCTCGGCACCTCGACGCGTGGCACGTAGGTGTTGTGCCGCATGGCGCTCCTGGTGAGCTGTCTGGCCGCGGTGACCGGTAGGTACTGCACGCCGGCCGGTAGCTGGCCGCGCGCCCGGCTGTCGTCGAGCGCAGCGGCCGCGACGAACACGTGCGCCAGCCGTGCGGGCGCGCCGCCCATCCCGCCGAAGAAGGCGCGGTAACGGCGCGGTTGGCCGAGCCTGGTCGAGGCCGCGCCTGAACCGCTGAGGCCCCACGCCACGAAGCCCGACTTCACCACCAGCTCGGGTTTCGCGCCGAACCACCCCGGGTGCCAGAGCACGAGGTCGGCGAGCTTGCCAACTTCGATGCTGCCGATCTGCGCCGCCATGCCGTGGGCGATCGCCGGGTTGATGGTGACCTTCGCGAGGTAGCGCAATACCCGCTCGTTGTCGTGCCCACCGGGGTGGTCGGCATCGCTGGCCTTCGCGTGCCCGGCAAGCTGCCAGGTGCGGCGCATGGTCTCGCCGATCCTGCCCATGCCCATCGAGTCGGAGTTCACGATGCTCACCGCACCGAGATCGTGCAGCGCGTTCTCCGCGGCGATCGCGTGCGCTCTGATCCGGCTGCGGGTGACGTCGATATCGCCGGGCAGCAGCGCGTTCTGCCGGTGCACGGTCATCGTCATGGGGAACAGCTCGTCGACCGTGTTCACGGTGTATGGCAGTGTCGGCGTCGTCGACGACGCCAACACGTGCGGTTGCGCGAGGATCTCGAGCAGGTCGGGATGCCCGCCGCCGCCTTCCACGTGGTACGCGTGCACGGTGCGGCCGCGGGTGGCGTCGAGGGTGTCGCGCAGCAGCCCGGACTCGTTCAGCGAGTCGGTGTGCAACGCGACCGGCAGGTCGCCCGCGTCGGCGACGGCGAGGCACGTGTCCACGACCGCCGGCTGCGCACCGAAGTCCTCGTGCACCTTGAACCCGCCGGCGCCACCGAGCACTGCCGCCTCGAGCGGCGCCCTGCGCACCGACGAGCCGCGCGCGAGGAACGCTACGTTCACCGGCACCTGCCGCCAGGCCTCGATCATCAGGTCCAGGTTGCGCTTCGGGTTGACGCCCACGTCCCAGACGCCACCGAGGCCCATCCCGACGACGGTCGTCACACCGGAAGACAGCGCGACGTCGAGGATGGCCGGGCTGGACAGGTGCACGTGCGAGTCGATCACGCCCGGCGTCGCGATCAGCCCTTCCGCCGGCACGATGGCCGTGTGCGGGCCTACGGCGAGGTCGACGCCGTCGAGCACGTCCGGTGAGCCGGCACGGCCGATACCCACGATCCGGCCGTCCTTCACACCGATGTTCGTCTTGCGCACACCGAGCAGCGGATCGAGCAGCAAGGCGTTGGTGACGATCAGGTCGAGCTCCGACGACCGGCCACCGCTCGTCGAGAGCAGGCCCTCCCGCAGCGTCTTGCCGCAACCGCCGAGCGCCTCGTCGCCGGTTTCGGTGTCGTCGGCCGTCACCTCCACCACCAGGCCGGTGTCGGCCAGCCGCACCTGGTCGCCGACGGTCGGGCCGTACACCGAGGCGTAGGTCCTGCGGTCGAACGTCATCACGCGCCTCCTTCCCGCTCGAGACCGAGCTCGGGCACCTGCCCGGTGCCGGCCGACGCCACCAGCCGCGCCACCACCGTCGCGCCCGCCGGGAAGCAGAGGTTGCTGCCGGCAGGGATGTCCAGGTGGTACCCGCGGGCACGGCCGCGGTCGAACGACAGTGCCGCATTCGCTTGCCAGAACGGGTAATGCGACGACACGTGCACGTCGACGTCCGCCGTGTTGGTCACCTCGACGTCGACCCGCTCGCGCCCGGCGTACGGCTCCCGCTCGGCGTCCGCCACCAACACGGCACCGGGATCGTCGTCACCCCTCTCGGTGCCGAGCGGGTCGTCGATCGCGACGAGCGCCGTGCCGGCGGGGAAGAGCGCGTCGACCTCGACGTACCGCACCAACGCGGTCACGCCTGGCAGCACCTCGTCCGGCCGTACGGCGGACCTCCCGGCCGCGATCACCTCCGCCATGCTCGCGCCGTCCCACGCGGCCTCGAGCACCGCGTCCGTCACCAGCGCGGTGACCTCGGGCGCGGAGAGCAAGGTGCCACGGGCGCGCCGGCGCCGCGCCAGCTCCGCCACCGTGAAGACGGTGAGCCGGTCTTGTTCCGCAGGTGTGAGTCGCATGAACCAGGTCTACCAGTCCCGCACGAGTTCCATGGTGGAACAGTGGATACCGCCGCCGTTCTTCAGGATCTCGTCGTACGCCACCGGCACGACCTCCACGCCGTCGGTGGTCAACCGGTCGGCGGTCCGCGGGCAGTGCGCGGGGAACAGCAGCCGGCGCGGCCGTACGGTCAGCGAGTTGCAGGCGCTCTGCTCGTCCGGGTGCGGCGTGATCACCTTTATGCCCAACGCCTCCACCCGTGCCAGGAACTCGTACGGCAGCCGGTGCGTGTTGGCCAGGGCGAGGTCCTCGGCGACCATGTGGAACTGGCCGTCGACGTGGATGGTGTAGCCGGGCAGGGTGATCGTCGTCAGCTCGATCCCCAACGGTTCCAGCAGGCTCGCGAGCTGCCGTGCGCCCTCGGTGTTGCAGCGGATGGACAGCCCGAACACCGCGAGGTCGCGGCGCAGCTTGACGAACGTGCCGCCCTCAGCGAGCCCGTGCCCGACCACCGTGCCGAGGATCGGCATGCCGAGCTCGGCGACGGCCTTCGTCACCGACGCCTCCTCGCCGCGCCGCATCCGCGGCGCCAGCCTGGTGATCACCGCACCACCAGGCACGGTCAGCAACGGGTCGCGGGTGAACACCGACTTCGGGTAGCCCGTGGTGTACCTGGGCGCCTCGACGACCTCCACCTGCTCCGCGCGCAGCGCGGCGACGAGGCCGGCGTGCTGTTCGTCGACGCGCTCCAGGTCCGGCGGTTCTGCGCCGCGCCAGTACCACCGTCCGGCCGGGTCGACCAGGGCGCCGGCACGTGGGTCCCAGGCGTCCGCGGTGATGTCCGCGAGGCCCTTGCTCGGCCGCCGCATGAGGACCGTCCGCAGCGCGCCCACCTCGTCGGCGGCACCCCAGCGACGACCCCAGTACGTCTCGAGCTCGCTCGGGTCGTGGAACTCGGGAGTGGGCTCGGGACCCACCAGCCGGTGGTAGAAGTGCTCCGGTTGCGCTCCGTCGTCGACATCGCTGGCGTTCACATCAGCTCCGTTCACAGTTCGACCACCTTCAGTCTGCGTGCCGCGACGGCGGCGCCTGCGGTCACCAACGAGAGCACGAAGAGGAACCCGGCCACGACCCACAGACTGCCTTCGGTGGCGGCGAGCAGCGCCGTCGCCCCGAGCGGTACGAACCCGCTCAGCGTGCCAGAGAGGTTGTACGACAGGCCGACTCCCGAGTACCGCACGGCGCCGGTGAAGGTCTCGCTGAGCAGCTGGCCGCAGGCGGCGTAGCTCACCGACACCACGACGACGCCGGCGGCGATCGCGAAGCCGACCGTCCAGGGGCTGCCGATGCCGACCAGCCAGAACAGCGGGAACGCCGCCACCGCCGACACGAGCGCGCCGCCGACGGCGATCGGTGCGGCGCCGATCCGGTCGGCCAGCCGGCCGAAGAGCGGATAGATACACAGGTTGACGGCGGAGCCGCACACCGCCGCGTTCAACAACCAGGTGCGGTCGATATGTGCGGTGTCCGCCCCGTAGTTGATGAGGAACGTGCCGCACAGGTAGTAGCCGCCGATGCCGAGCAACGACACGGCGATGCCCACGACCAGCCGCACGCTGCTGGTACGGAACAGCTCGACCACCGGCAGCTTGTGCTCCCGCTGCTCCGCGAGCATGTCCTGGAACACCGGCGACTCGTCGACCTTGCTCCGTACCCACAGGGCGAGCAGCAGGAGCGGGAACGCGAGCACGAACGGTATGCGCCATCCCCACGCCTCGAACTGGGCATCGGGCAGCAGACTCACCAGCGCGAACACTCCGGTGGCGGCCAGCGAACCCACCGGCGAGCCGAGCTGCGGCATGACGCCGTACCGACCGCGCTTTTCCGGCGGCGCGTGCTCGACGGCCAGCGTGGCGGCACCGCTCCACTCGCCGCCCACCGAGATGCCCTGCAGCACCCGCAGCACCGCGAGCAGGATGGGCGCGGCCACGCCGATCTGCGCGTACGCCGGCAGCAGGCCGATGCATCCGGTCACCACGCCGATCAGGACGACGGTGATCAGCAGCATCCGCCGCCTGCCATACCTGTCGCCGAGGTGACCGAAGAGCGCAGCGCCGAGCGGTCGGGCGACGAACCCCACGGCGAACGTCGAGAACGACGCCATGGTGCCTGCGAGCGGGCTCAGGTCGGGGAAGAACTGGTGTCCGAATACCAGCGCCGCGGCCGAGCCGTAGACGTAGTAGTCGTACCACTCGAGTGCGGTGCCGGTGAACGCGCAGACCGCGACCGTACGTGGGTTCGTCGTGCTCTCTGTGCGGTGGACGTACGGCTCGTCGACATCTGGCTACTGTCCTCCACCCGGCGGCGCCGGACAATCGCAGTTCGCACCGATCTTGGTCGCCTAACATGTGCATCTGCACATTGGAGGCACGATGACAGGCGCAGCACCAGCTTCCGAGGCCCTGACCCGCCTCGCCCGCACCCTGCTCGACCAGGTCGAGGAGTTGGTCGAGGACTTCGTCGAGGAGCTCCGCGCGGTCGAGCCGTACGCCGCAGAGACGGTCCCCAGACATGTCATTCGGGCGGACGCGCGACGCAGCTTCCTGCTGATCCTGCGGCTCATCACAGGCACCCCCGTGCCGGACCGGATCGCCGCGGTCTCCAGCGACGTCGGTAGGACGCGAGCGGAGGCCGGCGTGCCGCTCGACGCGCTGCTCCACGCCGTGCGGCTAGACTTCCGCGTGGTCTGGCAGGCGTTGTACAACCGGGCCCAGCCGGCGGACATGGCCAGTCTCGTCGTGGAGGGACCGCGGGTCTGGGAAGCCGTCGAGCAGCACTCCATGGGCGTGCTCGCGGCGTACCAGCAGCGGGTGCTCGAGATGGCGCGGGCGGAGCAGGACGAACGGGCACGCTGGTTCGCACGCCTGCTCGACTCCGACGGCCGGCACGCCGACGTGTGCCGGCAGGTCGCCACTGTGCTCGACTTCGACGAGGACGCGCGGTTCGCCGTAGTGGCGCTGCCGCCGGACCAACTCACGCCGTTGCGTAAGGCCCAGCAACGACTCAGCTCCCGCGGTGTGCGGCTGCACATGCACGAGCGGGCCAGCTCCACTGCGGTGATCGTGCAGCTGCCGCCACGTCACACCACCGGCGCGACGCAGTGGTTCAAGGGCGTCAGGTGCGCGGTCGGCCCGGTCGTACGGGGTTTGCGGCAGGTGCCGCGAGCACTGCGGCTGGCGGAGACCACACTGCACGTGCTGCCTGCGGACACGCCGGCGCCGCACACCACGGCCGACCTCTGGGTGAGGGTCGCCGCGACCCAGCTCGGCGAGTTCGCCGCCGACCTCACCGACGACACGCTCGGTGGCCTCGACACGCTGGCCAACGGCGACGAGGTGCTCGCCGCCGTCGTCAGCTATCTGCGTACCGGCTCACTCGCGGACACCGCGCGCGAGCTATACTGCCACAGGAACACCGTGCTGAACCGGTTGCACAAGTTTACGGCAGCCACCGGCCGCGACGTCACCTCACCACCGGACGCCGCGGTCGTAGCGCTCGCCCTCGCCGCCCGCGAGCCGAACCACCCGTATCCGTAGCCAGGTCGGGGGCCGGTGCTGCTGTCACCGCTCTGACCGCGACCGCCCTTCGGTGTCGTCGCCGCGTCGGTCGCGCGACCCGCGGCCGCTGCTGCCGCGCCGATTGTTGCCTTCGTAGATCGAGTCCGAGGAGTTGAGTCGGTCGGCGATGCCCTCGTTGGCCTTGGCCACGCCCTTCCTCAACCACTTGAAATCCGGCTGGTCGTTCCTCACCGCTCCCCCTTCGAGTACGCGCACACCTCCGACCGGAAGCTGGTGGCGGTGGTTCCGCGTAGACGTGTGGTTCCGGCCACACGGCTAGCCGTTGACCTGGTAGCGCAGGGGTTCGCCGCGGGTGAACCTGCCTACCTCGGCGGCCACGATGGTCGCCGCGTTGTGGGCGGTGTCCCTGCTCGCGCCCGCGAGGTGCGGGGTCATGACCACGCGCGGTGCGGTGCGCAGTGGGGAGTCGGCGGGCAGCGGCTCTTCCGGGAAGACGTCGAACGCGGCGGCGAACAGCTGGCCGCTGTGCAGCGCGTCGCACACCGCGTCGTAGTCGAGCAGCGCGCCGCGTGCGGCGTTCACGAGCACCGAGCCGGCGGGCATCGCGGCGATCTGGTCGTGCCCGATCAGGCCGGTGGTCTCCGGGGTGGCTCTTGCGTGCAACGTGACGACGAGCGAGCGGTTGAGCAGCTCGCCGAGGTCCGCGACGAGCTCCGCCACGTCCTGCACCGCGGACGGGTCGGCGTACGGGTCGTAGACGAGTACCTCGGCGCCGAAGCCGCGCAAGATGTCGGTCACCTTCCGGCCGATCGCCCCGTAGCCGACCAGGCCCACGGTGCTGCCGGCCAGCTCAGGGCCGACCTGGCAGTAGCGGTAGTAGTCGCTGCGCCACTCGCCGGCGAGCAGCTCCGCCTGCCGCTGCGGCACCTGCCGCAACGCGGCCATGATCAGGGCGACCGTGTGCTCCGCGGTCGCGGTGGCGTTGCGGCCGGGCGCGTTGCAGACGGCCACGCCACGCTCGGACGCGGCGGCCAGGTTCACGTTCACCGGGCCACCGCGGCCGACGCAGCACAGCCGCAGGTCCGGGCTGGCGGCGAGCACGCGCTCGGTGATCGGCCCCATCTGGGTGACGCACACGGTGACACCGGACAACGCCTCGATGAGCTCGTCCTCGCTCCCGGATGCCTCGTCGACCTCGGCGACCCGGCCGAACGGCTCGACCGGCCACGGCAGCGTCAGCTCGGCGATGTCGGCGTCGGCACCGAGCTCCTCGACGAGCGCCGACCGCAGCATGGACGGCAGCACGAAGTGGTCGCCCGCGGCCAGGATCCGGGTCATCGGGTGGTCCTCTCAGCGTCGGTCGGCACGTTGTACTGGAGCAGCGCCACCTGCTCGCCGTCGAACGACAGCTCGGTGATGGCGCAGTTGCGTACGGAGGGGAACAGCCGCCGGTAGTCGCTGATCGACCGGCCGAGCAGCTCGCACAGCAGCAGCCGGATCAAGGTCGAGTGCACAACCACGAGGACCCGGTCGTCCGGCCACCGTTTGCAGATCTCCCGCAACGCGGCCAGGCCGCGCTCCACCGCGGCGGCCGGAGGTTCGCCGCCTGGCAGCGGGTTGCCTGCCGGGTCGGCGCGGAACGCCTGCAGCGCCGCGGGGAACCGCTCCCGCATCTCGTCGGCCGTGAGCCCCTCGCCCGAACCGAAGTCGAGCTCCCGCAGCCGCGGCTCCTCGCGCAGCGGCAGGACGGTCGCCTCCGCGGCGGGCAGCGCGGTGTCGCGGGAACGCGACAGGTCGGAGCAGTACACGGCGGCCAGCTCGGCGTGCTTCGCCCACCGGCCGAGCGCCTGGGCCTGCGCCCTGCCCTCGTCGGTCAGCGCGACGTCGGTGCTGCCCGTGTACCTGTTCTCCGCGTGCCATACGGTCTCGCCGTGCCTGACGAGGACTACGCAAGTCATCGAGCCGATGCCCTTTCCAACGCGTGCGCGGCCGTGCGCGCATCGAGCCAACCACGTACGCGAAGCTCGTCCACCAGTCGTGCGTACGGTTCCTTGAACACCTCACCACGACGGTCGGACGGTTCGAGTGTCTCGGTCACCCGCACCATGCGCGACGCGCACTCCGGCAGCGAGCCCGCGCCCACGCCGTACGCGGCGAGCACGGCCATGCCGAGCGCGGGTTCCGCGTTGTCCACCAGCGTCACCGGCCGACCGAGCACGTCTGCGCGCAACTGGCAGAAGTAGCGGCTGCGCGCGGCCCCGCCGGTGAGCACCAGCCGGCCGCATGTCGGTGCCTGCAGCAGGTCGAGGTAGTCGAAGCACAGCCGTTCCACGTAGGCGATGCCCTGCACAAGCGCGGCGTACAGGTCGACGTCGTCCACAGCGTCGCCGATTACGAACCCGGTGGCTTCCGGTGCGACGAAAGGGAACCGCTCGCCGCGGCTGGCGGCCAGCGGGTACGCCAGCGCGGAGCTCGGCTCGTACCCGCCGGCACGGTCGGCCAGGGCGTCCAGGTCGCAGCCGGCCAGCCGGGCGGTGAGCGCACCGGCGCCGGTGCTCGACGCGCCACCGGGTAGCCAACCGCCGTCGGGCGCGCGGTGCGAGTAGACGGCACCCAGCGGGTCGTGCACGAGCTCACCGGTCACGCCCTTCAGCACGAGCGTGGTGCCCAGGACGGCGTTCCACGAACCGACGTCGAGCGCGCCGGCGCCGAGCTGCGCGGCACACCCGTCGGTCATGCCGGCGATGATCGACGCGCCCTCCGGCAGCCCGGTCTCGGCGGCCGCGGCGGCACCGACGGTGGCCACCTCGGTGCCAGGCAGGACGAGGTCGGGCAACGCTTCGAGCGGTATGCCGAGCCGGTCGAACACCTCCGCCGGCCACGCGACGGCACGCAGGTCGCATCCGCTCTTCAACGCGTTGCTGGTATCGGCGGCCACCGGACGGCCCGCCAGGCGCGCGGCGACGAAGTCGGCCTGGTGTGCGACCCGCGCACCCGTGGCGTCGCGCAACAGCTTGCGCAGCTTGGGCAGCGCCCACGCGGCCTGCACCCGCCCGTAGCCAAGCGCCTGCCACAACGGCGCGCCGACCTCGTTGATCTCGGCGACCTCGTCGGCTGCCCTGGTGTCGTCGTACATCACGCCGGGCGACAGCGGTTCGCCGGCGGCGTCGGTCAGCACCACGGTGCCCGAGGTGCCGTCGACCGCGACCGCCGCGACCGCGTCCGCCGGCACGCCGGCGACGGCCTGCCGGCAGGCGGCACCGACGGCCTGCCACCACGACCGCGGGTCCTGTTCGTGCCGCTCCTCGTCGCGCCGGCTGGTCAGGGCGGCACTGCCCGCGCCGTGCACGACGCCGGCGCCGTCCACGCACAACGCGCGCACGCTCTGCGTGCCCAGGTCGACACCGACGTACAGCGGCGCGCTCCCCGCCACCGTCATGCGCCCACCTCGCGCAACCGGTGCCAGTCGGCCGCGGCATGCGCGCGTGCGGCACGGAACGCGGCGAACAGCTCGTCGTACCTGGCAACCGTGTCTGGCGCGGGCTCGTACGAACCGGCCGGCCGCACGTACGCGGCGACGGCTGACGGCAGGTCGGTGGCCCGCCCGGTGGCCACCTGTGCCATCAGGAACGCGCCCTTCGCGCCGACCTCGGCGTCGGCGGGACGTAGCGTCGGCACGCCGGTCAGGTCGGCGATCAGCTGGCCCCACTCGGCGCTGTTCGCGCCGCCACCGCACAGCCGCAGCTCGACGGGTGCCACGGGACACTCGGCCAGGCAGTCGCGGATCACGAACGTCAACCCCTCCACGATCGCCCGCGCCACGCAGGCCCGGTCGTGGTCGAACGACAACCCGGCGAACGAGCCGCGCGCAGCGGCGTCGAGGAACGGCACGCGCTCGCCGGCCGGCGACAGGTACGGCAGGAAGCTGAGGCCCCTGGCGCCGGCGGGCGCGGTCGCGGCCAACGTACACAGCTCGGCGGCGTCGGCCAGCCCGAGCAGCTCGGCGCTCCAGTCGAGCACGTCGCACCCGGCGAGCGTGGGGAACGCCCGCAGGTACCTGCCTGGCGCGCCGAGCGGGATGGTCAGGCCTACCGGCCGGGCGCGCAGGTCCGGTTGGCTGGTGACCGCTTCCGTGCACAACGTGGTGCCGAGCACGCTGCACGCCTGCCGGTCGTCGACGACGCCGACGCCGATCGCCGTCGAGGCGATGTCGTACGACGAAAGCACGACCGGGGTGTCAGGCGCGATCCCCAGTGCGGTTGCGGCCTCCGGCCGCACCGGCGCGACGCGGTCGTCGTCGTGCCGCAGCGGCGGCAACAGCCGGCGCGCCCACGGCATGCCGTACAGGTCGAGCAGCTCGTCGGCGTACGTACCCTGCAGCACGTCCAGCCACGGCGCCGCCGCCTCGGAGTGGTCCATCGCCAGCTCACCGGTGAGGTTGGCGAACAGCCAGCCGCCACAGGTCAACGCCGCGGCGGAGCGTTGCAGCCGGTCCTGGTCCTGCTCGGCCAGCCAGGTGAGCACCGCGTTGGGCAGACCGGAGAAACCCATGCACCCGGTACGCCTGAACGCCTCGTCGAGCACGCCGCCGGCCCGCCAGCCGGCGACGATGTCCTCGCTCCTGCCGTCGTTCCACAGCACAGCGGGCCCGGTCGGCCTGAGGTCGGAATCAACCAGCCAGCAGCCGTCGCCCTGTGCCGTCAACGCGAGCGCGTCGACCGGCTCGGCCAGCTCGGCGAGCACCGAGCGGATGCAGGACATGACGGCGTCCCACACCTCCCCCATGTCCTGCTCCGCGTGGCCGGGACGCGGCCTGGTCACCGCGGTCGGGCGGCGGGTCATGGCGAGCTCGGTGCCTTCGGCGTCGTAGGCAACCGCCTTGATCATCGTCGTACCCGCGTCGATGGCCACGACCGCCATTGGTCACCGTCCTTGCACCCGGTCGGGGGAGTCGCTCAAGGGTAGGCGCAAGCGGCGCCTCGCCGCACAACCGCCTAGGTATGCGTAGGCAGTTCGTACCCGGTCAGGCGCGCAAAGATAGGTAACCGCTCCCGATGGCAGCCGGCTCTTACCGGACGACGATGGAGAACGTCCGCGAGAGCAAGGAGACCACCGTGTACGCACACCCAGACGTACTGCTGGCGTTCGCCAGACAACACCACGACGACCTGCTCGCCGCTGCGGAACGCGGCCGCCTGGTCGCGCTGGCCAAGCGGCACCGCAAGAGGCTACGCAGGGCCGCCGCAGAACAGGCGGGCGGGCGCCGCGGCGAAGGTACGCTACCTGCGTGCGGGGAACACGTGCCGGCGCCAGTTCGGTGATGGTCGGGCGAGACCGCGAGCTGCGCAGGCTGGAGCAGCTCGCGGCGGCGCACCGTCCGCAGGTCGCGATCGTCGCCGGGGAACCCGGCATCGGCAAGACCCGCCTCGTGCACGAGCTGCTCGCCGCACTGCCCGGCCAGCCCGCGGTGCTCGTCGGGCGCGCGGAGCCCGGCTCGCTCGCCCGGCCGTACGAGGTGCTGCTCGACGCGATCGACGCGCACTCCGGCGTGGACGAGGACCTCCGCCACCAGCTCACCGACGCCGACCTGAGCCCGGTCGAACGGCTGCACGCCGGCGTCACCATCGCCGACCGGCTGGTGGGCGATGCGCCCGCCGTCGTGGTCTTCGAAGACCTGCACTGGATCGACTCGGAAAGTGCGGCGTTGTTCGAGCGGCTGGCCGACCACGACGGGCCGCTGCTGCTCGTCGGCACCTTCCGTCCCGACGAGGTCACCAGCCGGCACCCGGTCACCGGCCTGCTCGACCGGCTGGACCGCAGGCACTCGGTCTCGCACCTGCGGCTGGAGCGCTTCGCCGAGCCGGACACGGCGGCCTTCCTCGCCGCCGTGACGGGCGCGCCCGCCCCGTACCGCGCGGTGGCGGCACTGCACCAGCGCACCGGCGGCAACCCGTTCTTCCTCGAGGAGCTGCTCCGCACCCATGAGGGCGGTGACCTGGAGGCGCTCGACGACCACCCGCTGCCGTGGAGCCTGGCGGAGGCACTGCGCCGGCACGTGGACGACCTCGAGCCGCAGGTCCGCCGGATCGTGGAAGCCGCCGCCGTGTTGGGTTACCGCATCCCGTTCGACCTGCTTGCCGCGGTGACCGAGGTCGACGAGGACGGTCTGATCACCGCGTTGCGGGTGCTGGTCGACCGTGGCGTGCTGGTGGAGAGCGGCGACGACGAGTTCAGCTTCCGGCACGCCCTCGTCCGCGAGGCGGTGCAGGAGTGCCTGCTCGGCCGCCAGCGCCGGCGGCTGCACGAGGCCGCCCTGGACGCGCTGCTGTCCGCCGGCAGCCCCGACCCCGCGATGGTCGCGCACCACGCGCATGCGGCTGGCAGGTACGACGACATGGTCGACGCGGCGCGACGCGGCGCCGTCTCGTACCTGTCGATCGGCTCGCCGTACCAGGCACTCCAGCTGGCCGAGCTGGGACTCGACGAGGCGGCCGACGACACCACGCTGCTCGCGACGGCCGCCAGGGCCGCCTGGCTGACCGAGCTCGGCGCGGACGCCACGGAGTACGGGCGGCGCTGGCTCGCGCTCGCGGCGACACCCGCCGACCGCGCCGAGGCGTTGGCGATGCTGCTGCAGGTGGCCCTGCACACCGCGGCCCACGACCGGGCGGCGGCGCTGACCAAGGAGCTGGAGACCCTCGTCGACGAGCTGCCTGCCGGCGCCGAGCAGGGCTGGGCGATGACGGCGCTCGCGCACGCCGCGCAGTACCGCGACGACCTCGCCGACGCGATCCGCTGGGCGGAGCGCGCCCAGGCGCTGGCGGAACAGCTGGAGCAGCCGCAGCTGCGGCTGGCGGCGCAGCTGGAGAAGGGACTCGCACTCACCGAGCGGTGGTCGACGAACCGGGAGGGCCAGGTGCTGCTGCTCGGCCTGGCCGGCGAGGCCGAGCAGCTCGGCGAGTGGGTGCTCGCCGCCCGCGCGCTCGACGACGTGGTGCGCGAGTCACCGCCGGCCTCGAGCGCCGAACACACGGCGCTGCTCGAACGGATGCGCGTGGACGCCGAACGCGCGGGTTTCGAGTCGCTCGCGGTCTCCGCGTACTTCGAGGGCATGGCACGGATAGCCCTGCGCGACGGCGACCTGGACGCCGCCATCGCCGCACTGGAGCACGGCCGGGACCGCGACCGCAGCTACCAGCGGCGCGGCAGCCGTACCGACCGGCACGCGGTGTTCCTCTGCGGCCTCTACCTGGAGGCGGACGAGCTGGACCGGGCCGCGGACCTGCTCGACGAGCTGCTCGGCGTCGCCAGCCTCGGCGCTCTCACCGTGCCCGCCATCGCCTTCCACCTGGCCTGCAGGCGCGGCGACGTCGAGACCGCAGAACGCACGCTCGACGAGGTCTTCGCCGCACTGGCGATGCAGTCATGGCGCAGCGGCTCGCAGGCACACGACCTGATCGCCGCCGCGCTCCACGCCGGGCTGCCGCTTGCCCGGCTGGACCGGATGCACGAGGAGCTGCTCGACCCGCACGTCTGGGACGGTCTCAGGCCGCTGGTCGACGCGCAGCTGATCGAGGCACACGGCGACGGCGAGCGCGCGGTCGACGGCTACCGGTCGGCGGCCGCGGCCACGGCGCTGCCCGCCACGCTGCGCGGCACCGGCGCGGTCGGTGCGGCGCGCTGCCTGCTCGCCGCTGGCTCCTACGACCGCGCGTCCGAGTACGCCGCTCTCGGCGGCGAGCTGCTGGCCAAGTGGGGCGGTTGGCGGGTACGGCAGCTGACGCACGTACGCGAGCTGCTCGGCCTGGAACCCGACGACGGGCAGCGGGAGGTGCGCGGCGTCGCGGCGTTCACCCGCAGGGAGCGCGAGGTGGCGCTGCTGGTCGCCGACGGGCTGACCAACGCCGAGCTGGCCAGGCGGCTGTACATCTCGCCGAAGACCGTCGCCGTGCACGTCTCGAGCATCCTGCACAAGCTCGGCGTCGCCACCCGCACCGAGGTCCGCGACGCCCTCGACGCGTGACACCGTTCATGTACGAGCGTACACTTATTTATGTACGCACGTACAAGAACGGTGATGGGGTGAGAAGTGGCCTGGGTGTTCCTGGTCAGCGCGATCGTGGTCGAGGTGTTCGCGACCACCATGATGAAGATGTCCGAAGGCTTCACCCGGCTGTGGCCGAGCGTCGGCATGGTCGTCGGCTACCTCGCCGCGTTCGGCCTGCTCACGCTCTGCCTGAAGACCATGCAGGTGGGCACCGCGTACGCCCTGTGGGCCGGGCTGGGCACCGCGCTTGTCGCCGTGGTCGGACTGGTGGTCTTCGCCGAGCCGCTCACCGTGCTCAAGGTCGCCGGCATCGCGTTGATCATCGGGGGCGTCGTGGTGCTCAACCTGTCCGGGGCACACTGACGGGATGTCGAGAACGCCACGCGGCCCAGCGGATCCCGGCCGCCGCGAGCGCATCGTCGCGGCCGCCTACGACCTGGTCGCGAAGAACGGGCTGGGCGGCGTCACGCACCGCACCGTCGCGGCGGCCGCGGACGTACCCCTGGGGTCCACGACGTACTACTTCGACTCGCTGGACGACCTGCTCGCCGGGGTGCTGGCGAAGCTCGTCGACGAGTACGCGGAGTACCTGCGCGAGTGGGCGGCGCCGCTGGCCGACAGCGCGCCGCAGCAGTTGGTGCCGGCGTTGGTGGAACTGGTCACCGACTACGCGAGCGACCGCGGCCGGGCCCGGGTCGAGTACCAGCTGTGCCTGGCCGCGATGGACCGGCCGCACCTGCAGGAGCTGGCCGAGCGCTACACCGCGAGCACCGTGGAGACGCTGTGCACCCTGGTCGACCGGCCGACCGCCGTCGCCCTGAGCGCGGCGGTCGACGGCTTCGCCATCCGGGTGCTGGTCTCCCCCGGCGCACCAGACCGCGCCGAGCTGGCGGCCGCCTTCGGCGCCATCTGCGGAGCCGACTGACCGCCGTCAGCCCGGCGGGATGTTGTGGTTGTGGCGGAACAGGTTGGCCGGGTCGTACTCGGCCTTCAGCCCGACGAGCCTGCGGTACGTGTCCGGCTCGTACGCGGCACGGACCCGGTCGGGCGTGGCGTTGGCGCCGAACAGGAAGTTCACGAGCTGCCCGCCCGTCGACCACGGCCGCACCGCGGCGACTGGCGCACCTTCCGGGTGGACCGGGTCACCGAGCCCACCGCCACCCGCACCCGCTTCGCGCCGCGCCGGCTGCCGTACGACGACGTACGCCACGTACGTCACCGAGAGCCTCACCACCGCGCCGTACCGCTACTCGGTCACCGCCACCGTGCAGGCGGCGGCGGACGTGGTCCGCTCCCGGCTACGCAGCGCGCTGCCCGGACGCGTCGAACCGGTCGACGAGCACACCTGCCGGATCCGGCTCGGCGCGGATACGTTGGACCCGTTGCTGCAGCACCTGGTGGCGCTCGACGCCGACTTCACCGTGCACGAGGCGCCCGCGGAGCTGCTCGACCGGCTGCGACGGACGGCCGACCGGCTACGCGGCGGCGTCCCCGGTCAGTCCTCCAGCTCGGCGACGTAGCTGTCGAGCTTCGCCGAGAGGGTGCGCATCTTCGCGAACCGCTCGTTGTCGGTGAGCGGCTTGGTCGCGTCGATGCCGAGCTTCGCCGACGTGCTGCCGTCCGCGGACGGGTCCAGGCTGCTGCCGATAGTGTGTGGGATGACGAGCAGGTCGCGGTCGGCCTGCATCCGGGTCGCCACCGCCCACTCCACCTGCTCGTCGTCGAACACGTCCACGTCGTCGTCCACGACGGTCACGAGCTTCACCGTGGGGATCGCCGTACATGCGGTCATGATCGCGTGCCGCGGCGTGCCTTCGCGGCGCGTCGGCAACGAGATCACCGCGTGCATCCGGCACGAGCTGCCTTCGGTGAGCCGCACGCCCGCGACGTCCACACCGTTGCCACGCAACGCCTCGAGCAGCCGCGCCTCCCGCGGCAGCCCACCGAGCCAGAAGTGTTCCCGCCCGCCGGAGAGCACGGTCTGCAGCCGCGCGTCGTCGCGGTAGTAGCGGTCGGTCAGCTGTAGTACCGGCGCCGGCCCGGCGGGACCGTAGGTCAGCGGGTACTCGCCGAACGGGCCCTCCTCCTCGCGCCGGCCCGCCTGGAAGCTGCCGACGAGCACCATCTCCGCGCCCGCGGGCACCGGCAGCGCGCCGATCCGCACCACCGGCAGTGCGCCCGGATGCAGGGCGCTTACGACCTCCAGGTCGTCCAGGTCGGGCCGTGCCGGGGACTGCGAAGCCAGCAACGGGTCCACGCCCACGCACAACGCCACCTGGAGATCCGACCCGGACGCCTCGTGCTCGGCGAGGATCGACCGCAGCCGGCCAGGCAGCAACAGCGCACGCACCTCGCGCGGGCCCGTCACCTGCAGCCGGTTGATCGACAGGTTGGTCCTGCCCGTACGCGTGTCGCGCGCGACCACGAGCGCGGACGTGAAGTACCTGCCGGCGTCGAGCTCGTGCTGCACCGGCAGCGGCAGGTCACCGAGCAGGTCGCCGCCGGCGTCGTGGTTCGCGAGCACCGGCGCGTCGCCGGGCTCGACGAACGCACACGGCCGCGGCTCCCGCAGCGCCTGCTGGATCCTGCCGACCACCTCGATGTCCGCACATCCCATGGCGACGGCGAAGTGCGAACGCGACGTCATGGTGTTGCCGGCGAGCGGGAAGGCCGCCCCACGCACGTCGTCGAACGCGACCGCGTACTGCCCGTCGGCGTGTTCGAGCACGGCCGCGACGTCGTACTCCGGGTCGATCTCGCTGCCCAGCCGACGCAGCTCGCCGCGCTCGGCGAGCAGCCCCAACCAGCCACGCAGGTCGGCTGCCGCCGGCCAGATCTCGGCCATCATCGCTCCTCGACATCGAAGTGGACATGCTTGAGCTCGGTGAACTGCTCCAGTCCCTCCACCCCGCGGGTACGGCCGATGCCGGACGACCCGTAGCCGCCGCTCGGCATCTCCGGGTAGGAGCGGTTATAACCGTTCACCCATACCGTGCCAGCTCGAAGCGCTCGCGCGACCCGCCACGCCCGCGAACCGTCCGCCGTCCACACCGAGGCGGCCAGGCCGTAAGGCGTGGCGTTGGCCGCCGCGACCGCGTCCGGCTCGCCGCCGAACGGCTCGATCAACAGCAGCGGGCCGAACAGGTCCTCCTGCACGAGCGGCGAGACGACGGGGACGCCGGTCGCCGCCGCGGGCGTGACGAAGTGGCCGGGCAGCCCGTCCGCCGCGGCGCGTTCGCCGCCGGTCAGCAACGTGCCCTCGCGCCGCGCCTGGTCGGCGAAGCCGACGAACCGGTCGGCGGCGCTCGCGGAGATCAGCGGCCCGGCGTCGGTGCTCTCGCTGCCTGGATCGCCGACCCGCAGCGACCGCAGGACGTCCACCACGCGGTCCTTTGCGCGCTCGACCGCCGGGCGCTGCACGAGCAACCTGGTGCAGGCCATGCACATCTGCCCGGTGGTGATGACCGACGCCCGCGCGGCGGCCTCGGCCGCGCGTTCCACGTCCGCGTCGGCGAACACCACCATGCTCGCCTTGCCGCCGAGCTCCAACAGGGCGCGCGTCATGTCACCGGCCGCCGCCCGCCTGATGGCGGCCCCGACGGCCGTCGAACCGGTGAACGCGACCGCACGCACCTCGGGGTGCGTCACAAGCGCCTCGCCCACCGCCGCGTCGCCGACCACGAGCTGAACGACGTCCGCGTCGGCGCCGGCCGCCCGGCCGATCTCGATCACCCGCCGGGTGACCAACGTCGTCTGCGGCGCGGGTTTCACCACGGCCGTGACACCCGCGGCGAGCGCGGGTGCGAGATCGCGGAACAGCAGCAGCACCGGCCAGTTCCACGGCACGATGAACGCCGTCACGCCCACTGGCTCCCGCACCAGGTGCGCCTGCGAGCCGTCCGGCAACGTACCGGCGCGGCCACCCATCCACCTGGCCAGTCCGGCGTTGTAGCGCAGCGCCTCGACCGCGCCCGCGACCTCGGTCCGCGCCTCGCGGACGGGTTTCCCGCTCTCCCTGACGAGCGCCAGGGCCAGCTCGTCGGCGTGCTCGCCGAGTAGGTTCGCCCAGCGCCACAGCACCGCCTGCCGACGCTTCGCGTCCACCGGCCAGTCGCCGCGCTGCCCGCCGGCGGCCGCCTTCGCCGCCTCGTCCAGCTCCGCCGGCGTCGTAGCGGCAACCGTCTCAAGCGGCCGCAGCGAGGTCGGGTCGACGGGTGCCGCGTCCTGCAGCACCGGCCACCCTGCCGTCATACGAACACTCCGCCGCCGTCGACCACGAGGGTCTGACCGGTGACGAAGCTGCTGTGCGGCCCGGCCAGCCAGAGCACGGCACCCACCAGGTCGTCGGGTGTCATTCCCCGTGCCAGGCAACGGGTCTGCGCCATCTTGTCCAGGTACGCGGCGTCGTTGATCGCCCGCGTCGCGGCGTCGTCGACGAGGCCGGGCGACACCGCGTTCACGCCGATCCCGTACTGGCCGAGCTCGCGCGCCGCGGCCCTGGTGAGCCCTTCGACCGCGCCCTTCGACGCGACGTAGTGCGCGAAGCCGGCGGCGCCGGTGCGGGTGACCACCGAGGCCACGTTCACGATCCTGCCGCCGCCACGGGCCCGCAGCGCGGGCACCGCGGCCTTGATGACCTGCCAGGTGCCCCGCACGTTCACCGTGAGCATGGTGTCCCAGTCGGCGGCGGTGAGCTCGGTCAGCGGGCGCTTCGCGCCGATGGTGCGGTAGATGGCCGCGTTGTTCACCACCGCGTCCAGCCGACCGAACCGGTCCACGGCCGTGGCCACCGCTGCATCCACGGCGTCCTGGTCGGTGATGTCGCACGGGGCGAAGACCGCCTGCCCCACGCCGTCCGCGACCGCCTGCTCGACCGCCTGCTCGCCCTCGGCCGCCAGCTGCGGCAGGTCGGCGACGACGACGGCCGCGCCCGCGGCGACCAGCTCCCGCACGTACGTCGCCCCGATGTCGCCGGTGGCACCGGTGAGCAGCACCACCCGGCCCTGCATGGTCGCTGTGGTCATCGCGTTCCTCCCTGGACGGTTGCCGGTTGCGCCTGCTCCTCGGCGTCGGCGTGCTCGCGTTCCATGGCACCGCGGGTCTCCGGGCTGACCAGGTTCACGAACGTCGGCATCAGGCCGCCGATCATGAACCCGGTGTTCCAGCTGACCGCGGTGCCCCGCGACCGCAAGGCGGTCGGGTAGCGCTCGTTGAGGAACACCAGCACCGGCGCGTACGCGGCGTTGGCGAAGAACCCGATCGCCATCGAGTACGCGAGCACCAGACCAGTGTTGCCAGGGTCCGCATGGGCCAACACCCAGGCGAGCGTCGGCAGCGCGACCAGGTTGACCGCGCCGATGAGCAGCATCGTCCGCCTGCGGCCGATGTGCTCGCTGAGCTCGCCGGCCGCGATACACGCCACGACCACGCCCATGCTGGACGCCAGCAGGATCGGGCCCTGCGCGCCCTGCGGCACCTCCGTGATCTCACCGAGCAGCGTCGGCAGGTACCCGGACGTCAGGTAGTACTGCGACGCCGCACCGGCCACCAGCACCACGTTCAGCACGAACAGCGGTGCCCGGCCACGTCGGACCAGGTCGACCAGCCGCACCTTCGGCGGCGGTCCGGCCTGCTGCTGCGCCCGCCACAGCGGTGACTCCTCCACACCGCGCAGCACCAGGTAGCTGAGGATCGCGGCCGCCAGGCCGGCGAAGAACATCACCCGCCAGCCCCACACGTCGAACTGCGCGCCGGGGAACACCTGGCTCACGGCGATGAACAGACCGCTGGCCAGCGCGGCGCCGAAGCCGGCGCCACCGCCGCCGATCAGTCCGGAGAGCAGGCCGCGCCAGCGCGGTCCGATGCTCTCCGTGCCGAGGGTGTGCGTGGCAGCGACGACACCGCCGACGAACACGCCCTGCACCAGCCGGAGCAGCAGGAAGATCAACGGGGCGACCAGGCCGGCGGTGGCGCACGTCGGCACGGCCCCCATCGCGGCCGTGGACAGGCCCACGCCGGCGAGCACGATCACCATGGTCTTCTTCCGGCCGTGCTTGTCCGCGACGCCACCGAAGATGGCGGCACCCGCGGGACGCATCAGCACGCTCACCGCGAACGAGGCGTAGACCGCGACCAGGCTCAGGGTCGGGCTGGACGCCGAGAAGATCAGCTTGCCGACGGTGCTGGCGACGTACAGCAGGATGAACAGGTCGAAGAGGTCGAACGCCCACCCGGCGACCGAGGCGAACGCGGCGAAGAAGACCGCCTTCCTGGGCTGGGCGGCAGGTCGAGGAGCGGACATGCCCACCTCCGTGTGAGGTCCGCGCGGCCACGGAGCACCGATGATCCATTTAGGACGGTCTGAAGATTACGGTTCGCCTCATACCGTGTCAACCATCGGTCATCTGACCGATGCCCGCCGCCGCGCGCGGCACGAGGATGCCGCCATGGGACTGACCGGTCTGGTCGCGGTGGTCACCGGCGGCGCCCGTGGTCTGGGCGCCGCAATCGTCGACCGGTTGCACGCGGCGGGCGCGCGGGTGGTCTACGGTGACCTGCACACCCACGACACCGGGGACACCGACGCCCCAGCCTACCACCCGCTCGACGTGTGCGACCGGGCGTCCTGGGACGCGCTCGCCAACCACGTACGCGCCACGTACGGCCGGCTCGACATCCTGGTCAACAACGCCGGCACCAGCGCACGGCGGGGGTTCCTCGAGACCTCGGACGAGGACTGGGACCGCGTGCTGCGAACCAACCTCTGGGCGCCGTGGACGGGCATCCGCACCTTCGTCGACGAGCTCGCGGCGAGCCGGCACGCCAGTGTCGTCAACATCGGCTCGATCTACGGCCAGGCACCGCCGCCAGGCCCACCGGCGCCACCGTCGTCGATCGCGTACCAAGTCAGCAAGGCCGGGCTGCACATGATGACCAAGTCGGCCGCAGTCGAGCTCGCCGGCCGCGGCATCAGGGTCAACGCCGTACTGCCCGGCGTCTTCGTCACCACCCTGCTGCAGGACCTCACCGAGGAGCAGCTGCAGACCCGGGTCGGGCCGACCCCCATGGGCCGGCCCGGCGAGTTCGACGAGCTCGCCGATGCGGTCACCTACCTCGCCTCCGACCGCGCCTCCTACGTGACCGGTGCGCTCCTACCCGTCGACGGCGGCTACCTGGCCGGCTGACCGACGCCGGTTCCTTTCGTCCACACGGGGCAAACACGATGGAGAAAGCAGACATGCACACAGACGCCACCGAGCCGAAACCGACGGCTACGGGCCCCGACCGCGAGCCCAACTCGGTACGGGCCGTCGTAGCGGGCAGCTGCGGCAACCTGATGGAGAACTACGACAACCTGGTCTACGCCTACTCGGCGGTGACCATCGGCAGTTTGTTCTTCCCCGAGTCGAGCGAGCTTGCCGGCACGCTCTACACGTTCGCGGTGTTCGCGGTGGGCTTCCTGATCCGTCCGCTCGGCGCATTGACGTTCGGGCACTTCGGCGACAAGTTCGGCCGTAGAGGCGCACTCGTCGTCAGCGTGATGATGATGGGCCTGGCGACCACGGCGATCGGGCTGCTGCCCTCGTACGCGTCCATCGGCATCGCCGCACCGATCCTGCTGGTGCTTATGCGGTTGCTGCAGGGCTTCTCTGTAGGTGGCGAATGGGCCGGCTCGACCGCGCTGTTGGTGGAGTACGCACCGCCGCGCAAGCGCGGGTTCTTCGGCAGCTTCAACCAGGTGTCGACTGCTGCGGGCTTCCTGCTCGCCGCCGGCGTGGTGGCGCTGAACTCCAGCATCTTCACCGAGGAGCAGGTGCTCGCCTGGGCATGGCGGTTCCCGTTCCTGCTCTCGCTGGTCACCGCAGTGGTCGCGCTGTGGCTGCGGTGGGGGCTCGGCGAGACACCGGCGTTCAAGGAGGAGCAGGCGAAGGGCACCACCGCGAAGAACCCCCTGTGGGACAGCCTGCGCAACGAGTTCCCCGCCGTGCTCCGCGGGTTCGGCTTCACCGTGCTGTGGACGGTCGCGTACTTCTTCTTCCTCACCTACGTGCCGACGTTCCTCACCCAGAACGCGGACGTCGACCCGGGTATCGCACGCACGTCGAACCTCGTCGCACTGGCCGTCTTCACCGTGCTCATCGCCGGCTTCGGCCTGCTCTCCGACCGCATCGGCCGCAAACCGCTGCTGCTCGCCGCGACGATCGGCTTCCTCGTACTGAGCTTCCCCGTGATCGCCATGCTGTACAGCGGCAACACGGCCGCCGTCTTCATCGGCCAGCTGATGATCGCCGTCATACTCGCGATGTTCTCCGGCCCTGGACCGGCCGCACTCGCAGAGCTCTTCCCGACGAAGCTGCGCTACTCGACGATGTCCATCGGCTACAACTTCTCCGTAATGGCGTTCGGTGGCACTGCGCCGTTCGTCGCGACCGGGATCATCGGGCTGACCAAGTCGCCGCTGTCCGCCGCCGCCTTGCCGACCGCGGCCGCAGTGATCACGCTGATAGTGATCCTCACCATCCGCGAGAGCGCACACCGCGCCCTGCGCTGACGAACCGAACGAGGAGGTGCGCATGACCAGCTACGGTCAAGCGAATTCGCCGGCCGGCCCACCGCTGATCGCCGTCGAGGGCAGCTACCGGGAGATGGGCGCCGAGCTCGGCACCCGCACGAAGGAGCCGGTCGAGGCGAACCTGCAGATCTACCTGCGCAGGTTCCGCGACGAGGCCGGGCTGTCTGACGCCGACGTGATGCGGTGGGGGGCGACGTACCGACAGGTCGCACGGGACTACGACCCGGCCATCGCGGAGATGCTCGAAGGACTCGCCCAGGGCGCCGACCAACCCGTCGAGCACATCACCGCGCTCAACGCGAGAACGGAGATGCTCTTCGGCACCGGCTACCGCGACGAGGGGTGTACGTCGGTGGCGATCCTCGGCAGGCACACGGCGGACGGGCACACGCTGCTCGCGCAGAACTGGGACTGGAACCCGGAACAGGGACCGATCACCTTCCTGCTGGCCACCCGCGACACCGAGGGCTTCACCGTGCTGACGCTGGCGGAGGCTGGCATGCTCGCCAAGAGCGGGCTCAACTCCGCCGGCATCGGCGTCTGCGCCAACCTGCTGGTCTCCGACCGCGACGCTGGCGGCGTCGGCGTGCCGTACCACTACCTGCTCCGCGGGGTGCTACAGGCGCAGCGGATGGGACGTGCCCACCGCAAGGTGCTCGACGTACCGCGCATCTCGTCCGGCAACCTGCTGATCGCCGACGCCGGCGGCGAGGCCATCAACTTCGAGGTGGCACCCGACATCTTCGGGCACCTGTTGCCGGAGAACGGGATGCTCACCCATTCGAACCACTTCGCCAGCGACATCCCCGTCGTCGACCGCAAGGCCGCAACGTCGGCGCTGACGCTGTTGCGGCCGACCAGAGCGCGACACCTGCTGCAGGACACGGTCGACGCACGAACGGCGCGGATGACCGACATCGTGCACACCCTGCGCGACCACTACTCGTACCCGGACAGCATCTGCCGGCACGTCGATCCCGAGGTGCCGAAGAACGAGGCGATCATGTCGGTCTACTCGATCGTCATGGACCTGGACGCCCGCGAGCTGTACATCGCCAACCACCCGGCCTGTACGAACGCGTACGCGCGATGGGACCTGGCCGACGTGTTCAAGTCGGACGCCGGCACAGAACCCCATTTTTTACCGGACAACGAGTAGGGAAGCATGCCTGACACACAGAGCGAGTCCAGTATCTGCCTCACCTTCGACTTCGACGCGATATCGCTGTGGCTGATGCGCGGCTTCAACTCGCCGGGTCCGTTGTCGCGCGGCGAGTTCGGCGCACACGTCATCCCGCGGATCCTCGAGATGCTGCGCGAGCGGGAGCTCCCTGCGACGTTCTTCATCCCTGGCCACACCGCGGACACCTACCCCGCGCAGTGCGCCGCCATCGCCGAGGCCGGGCACGAGATCGCCATGCACGGCTACCTGCACGAGCAGGTTTCCAACCTCGACCGAGCCGGCGAGACGGAGATCGTGCAGCGCGGCCGGGATGCGATCCGCAAGGCGACCGGCTACGACCCGAAGGGGAACCGCACCCCGAGCTGGGACTTCACCGACGCCACGGTGGACATCCTGCTCGAGGCCGGCTGCGAGTACGACTCCAGCCTGATGTGCACCGACTACACGCCCTTCTACGCCAGGCACGGCGACGTCGCCAGCCCCGACGGGCCGTACGTCTTCGGCGAACCGACGCCGCTGATCGAGCTGCCCGTCACCTGGTCGCTCGACGACTACCCGCAGTTCGAGTACTTCCGCACCGGCACGTCGGTCATGCCCGGCCTGCGCCGTCCGGACGAGGTGTTCGGGAACTTCCTCGACGACGTCGACTACATGCTGCGCGAGGAACCCGGCGGCGTCTGCGTGCTGACGTTCCACCCGCAGGTGATCGGCCGCGGCCACCGGATGCTCGGGCTGGAGCGATTCCTCGACGCGTGCCGCGAGCGCGACGTGGCGTTCCGCACCTGCCTCGACGTGGCACGGCGGTTCCGGGCAGCGGAGCAGTCGGCGTGACGCTCTCCTTCACCGGCCAGCGGGTCCTCGTGCTCGGCGCCGGCGGCGGGCTCGGGTCGGCGTTGTGCGCGGCGCTGACCGAAGCCGGCGCCGAGGTGGTCGCTGCGGACGCGCCTGCGGCACAGGCGTCCGACCGGCACCTGGAAGCCGACCTCAGCCAGCGGGGCGCTGCGGCAGCGGTGGTGGAACGGGCGTGGCAGACGTACGGCCCGCTGGACGTACTGGCGCACGTCGCCGGCCTGTACCCGGCGCAGCCCGCACTCGCGACGACCGAGGAGCTGTTCGACACGGTGCTCGCCGTCAACGCGCGGTCGGCGCTCGCTGCCACCACCAAGCTGGCCGAACTCTGCGCGGCAGCCGGGCGTGCCGCCACCGTGGTGTTCACCAGCTCGGGCGCGGCGCACCGACCGCGGCCGGGCACCGTCGCGTACAGCGCCTCCAAGGCCGCGCTCGAAGCCATCACGCGCGGGCTGGCGCTCGAGCTGGCCGAGTCGAACGTCCGGGTGAACGCGGTAGCACCCGGCTTCGTCGACGTCGGGTCGACGCTCAACCCGATGCCGCGTGAGTACGTGGACGCGGTCGGCGCGGCGGTACCGATGGGGCGGGTGGGGAAGGCCGCCGACATCGTGCCGAACCTGATGTGGCTGAGCCATCCAAGCTCGTCGTGGGTGACGGGTCAGGTCCTCGTCGTGGACGGCGGCGCGAGCCTCGGTTCGCCCTCGACGCCGTCCTGGATCGCGCGGTAGCTGCTCTCGGCCACCTCGACCGGCGCGATCACCCTGCTGCGCCCGTCCTGGATCTGGTGCACGAGGTGCACGTGCGCGAGCGAGGCGTCGCGGGTGTCGTCCGGATAGGCCAGTGCGCGCTGACCCTTGCCGCCGAAGTAGTACGGGCCGGCGACGCCGCGGTACACGGACTCGCGTAGCGAGCGCACCACGCCGTCGAAGTCCCACGGCCGGTCCAGCCGCGACCAGGCACCCGCAAGCATGTTGACCATGTCGTAATGGATGGCCGTGCTGCCGCTGCCAGGGTCCTCACCGAACCGCCGGGCGAAGTCGCGGTGGAACTGGCGGCTGATCGGGTCTTCGTACGTGCCGATGACCGTCGACCACAGCAGACCCTCGGCCAGCCCGCCCATCCGCGACACGAACGCCGGGATGGACGGCGTCCAGACGGTGTAGATCAACGGCAGCGGCCGACGGCGGTACATCTCCTCGAGGAACTTGCGCAGCTCCGCCTCGATGTAGCTGCACACGAAAACGGCGGCAGGATCGTCGCGCTCGACGGCGTTCACGACGTCCGGCCACGACGTGCCCACCTCGTCGATCGGTATGCAGGTGTGGATCTCCCAGCCGTAGGCGGCGCCGAGGCGTTCCAGCTCGTTCAGGTACGGCTCGTACGACGCCTGCCTGACCACTACCGCGAGCCTGCGGTTGCGCGGCGTCCACTGCCCCGAACGCACCAGCAGGTCGAGCGCGCGGAAGAACCCGGAGACGTACGTGGTCTCGGTCGCGCACACCTGGAACGTCTGGCCGAGCGTGCCCGGGTTGTCGTGCACGTGCTCGACGATGTTCGGCGACACCATGCCGTGCAGCACCGGCGCCCGGTACTGCGCGGCGAGCCTGATCGCCTGCAGGCTGTGGTGCGGGTTCACGTTGCCGAACGTGATGGCGTCCACGTCGTGCGCCTGCAGGCGCTCCACGGCCGGCACGAGATCGTCCGCGCTGTCGCCGGTGACCTCGGCGATCACGTGCTCGACCCGCCGCCCGCCGATGCCGCCGCGCTCGTTGATCATCTCGATGGCCATCGCCGCGCCGCGCCGCATGGCCAGCGCGTCCAGCCGCCGGCCACCGCGCATCGGGTAGATCCCGCCGAGCCTGATCGCCCGCTTCTCCTTCGCCTGCTTGCCGACGATCCCGGACGCGACGGCGGCACGTGCTGCGCGTGCCCGCGCACACGTCACCCGCCCGACCGGCGTGATCTCCGGTTGCACCATCGGCGGCAGCGGCGCAAGCAACGCGTCCTCGACCATCGCGTACGCGGCGGCCGTGCCACGCGACCGCACCCCCAGCTTGCTGAGGATGTGCTCGACGTGCGTCGCGACCGTACGCCGCGCGCAGTTGAGGAACTCCGCGATCTCCGGGTTGGTCATCCCGGTCGCCACGCACGTCAGCACCTCGTGCTCACGCACCGTCAGACCCCACGGCGGCGGCTCCGCGACCGCCTGCAGCGTCGCGACCCGCCCACGCTCGGTGTCCGACGTCTCGATCGTCACCCGCGCCGGTTGCCCGTCCGCGGCCACCCAGTAGTAGCGAACCGCTGGGGTGCCGTCGGCGAGCGCGTTGCGCGCATGCTCGAGCAGCGCAGGGTTACGTTCCAGGAACTCCCGGTTCGCACACAGCACACGACGATCCGTGTCGATCGTCAGCCGGACCCGCAGCTCTCCCCGCGGGTGCCAGGCAACCGGTGTTCGCGACATTCCCCGAGGCTAACAACTCGCCCGTTACACAACGTTTACCCAACAACGGGCGGTGCCTCGCAGAACGCCTAGAGCTGCCCAAGCCGGGGCACGACCGGGGCGCAGTGTCGCTCTACCCAGTCCGCGACCAGGCCGTCGGGCGCCATCACGAACACCTTCGTGATAC
This sequence comes from Streptosporangiales bacterium, assembly GCA_009379825.1. NCBI lineage: Bacteria > Bacillati > Actinomycetota > Actinomycetes > Streptosporangiales > Streptosporangiales bacterium. The sequence goes on along the minus strand of WHTA01000016.1, from coordinate 21,734 downwards.
CGACGTCGGCGTAGCGCGACATGGTGTCCACGAACCCGTCGAAGTCGCCGGCACCCAGCTCGGGGCCGGTGTAGAGCAGGGTCTTCTCGATCTCGTCGTAGTCGCGGCCTATGTCCGCGCAGTGCTTGCGCAGCACGTCGAGCTTGTGCGCAACCTGCTCAGGAGAGCGGGTGTCGGTGCCGACGTTGCACGCGTCTGCGTACTTCGCGACCAGTCGCAGCGTCTTCCGCTCGCCACCGCCGCCGACCATGATCGGCGGGTGCGGCTCGGCCAGCGGTCGTGGGCGGCACATCGTCTCTGCGAGCTGGTAGTGCTTGCCTTCGAACGGGCCGTCGTCGTCCTGGTCCCACATCTGCAGGCAGATGCGCAACGTCTCCTCCAGCCGCTCGAAGCACTCCGCCACCGGCGGGAACGGCACGCCGAGCGCATCGTGCTCCCGCTCGTACCAGGCGGCGCCGATGCCGAACGTCGCCCGACCGCCGGACAGCACGTCGAGCGTCGTCATCGTCTTCGCCAGCACGCCGGGATGCCGGTACGTCACACCGCCGACGAGCAACCCGAGCCGCGCGCGTTCGGTGTGCGCGGCGAGGTAGCTCAGCGCGCTGTACCCCTCGAGCATCGAGTCCTCGGGCGGGGCCAGGTGCCCGAGCTGGAAGAAGTGGTCCATGACGGTGAGGTGGGCGACGCCTGCGTCCTCCGCGGCCTTCGCGGTACGCGCCAGCTCTTCCGCGACACCGCCTTCGGTCTGTGTTGCGCCGGTGAACGACCAGATATGAGTACCGAGTTCCATGCCAGGAACGCTAGGAGTTGGAGCGTACTCGAAGTCAAGTGACGGTCAGGCGACGCAGCTCCTCCTCGGTGAGCTCCAGGTCGGCCGCTGCGACGTTGGCGTGCAGGTGGCTGACGCGGGTCGTGCCCGGCAGCGGCACGACCGGCACCCCGTGTGCCTGCTGCCGGTGGTGGACCCAGGCCAGCGCGACCTGTCCCGCCGTGACGCCGTGGATCGCGGCGATCTCGTCCAGGACCGACGAGGCGTTGCCTTCGGCGCGGTGCAGGAGCCCGTGACCCGTCGGCGAGTGCGCGACGACGACCACACCGAGGTCCGCCGCCGTGGGCAGCAGCTCCCGCTCGATGTCGCGCTGTGTCAACGACCACTGTTCCTGCAACGCGGCCACCGGATGCACGGCGTGTGCCCGGCGCAGGTCGGCCGCCGTCACGTTGGAGAGGCCGACCGCGCGCACCTTGCCCTCGTCGACCAGCTCGGCCAGCGCTCCGACGGTCTCCTCGATCGGCGTCTTCTCGCTGCGGTGGTGCAGGTAGTACAGGTCGAGCACGTCCACGCCGAGACGTCGCAGGCTGGCCTCGCACGCCTGCCTTACGTACGCCGGGTCGGCCCGTACGTCGAAACCGCCGGCGACGTCGTCGTGCCGGACCAGCCCGAACTTGCTGGCCAACAGCACCTCGTCACGGCGCCCGCGGATCGCCCGACCGACCAACTCCTCGTTCTGGTACGCGTCGGCGGTATCCACCATGGTGACTCCCGCGTCGAGGGCGGCGTGCACCACGGCCACCGGGTCACGATCGGGGTCCCCTACGGTCTCCTCGCTCAACCGCATCGCGCCGAATCCCTGCCGTCCGAAGGTCGCTGTAGACATGCCAGGAACGCTACGACCTCAACCGGAGTTGATGTCCAATCACGCCGAGCTGGTGGCCGCGGCCTGCTCGTCGACCGCCAGGTCGCTGCCGCGGGTCTCCTTGAAGGCCCAGGCCACGAGTGCCAGCGCACCGAACAGTCCCGCGCTGGCCCAGACGATTCCCAGGTAGCCGAAGGTCGGTACGAGCGCCGCGGCGACCAGGGGCGGGAAGAACGACATGCTCCTGCCCACCTGCAGTGCCGACGACACCGCGGTCGCCCGGATCGGCGCCGGGAAGCTCTCACTGAACAGCGCGCCGAAGACCGAGGGACCGTTCGCACCGATGAAGAACCCGAAGAACGGGATCAGCACCCAGGTGCTGGTGAGCAGGTGCTCCCAGGTGAGCGCGAGCACGCAGCCGCTGACGAACGCGGTCGCGGCGAGCAGGCTCAACGTCAGCCGGCGCCCGAGCCGGTCGCTCAGGAAGGAACCGATCAGGCAGCCCACGCCGCCCGCGACCGCGGTGAACAGCAGCCACGTCGACGCGCCAGTGACGTCCGAGCCCTGCTCGACCAGGTAGGTGGGGAAGAACGAGGCGAGACCGTAGTACGCGAAGAACTGCAGGCACGCAGCCAGCAGGCAGAGCAGCCAGAGCCGCACGATCTGCGGCGTGACCTGCGTGCGCTGCTTACGCTGCTCGCCCCGCTCGCGGTGGTGCCGCCAGACGTCAGACTCCGGCGTGTGCCGCCGCACCCACAGCGCGAACAGCACCGGCAGACCGGACACCACGAACGTCCACCGCCAGCCGATCACCGGCATCAGCTGACCACCGACCAAGGCACCGAGCACGATGCCGATGTAGATGCCGCCGTAGAGCAGGCCGCTGTACCAGCCGCGCCTCTCCGAGGGCACCGTCTCCGACACCAGCGTCTGGCCGACGCCGAACTCACCGCCGATGCCGAGCGCCGCGAAGATGGTGAGCACGAGCAGCACCTCGTAGCTGGGCGAGGCGGCGCGGGCGAGTGTGAACACGGAGAAGATCAACACGGTCAGCACGAGCACTCTCTTGCGCCCGATGCGGTCCGCGAGGTTCCCGAACAGGATGCCGCCCAGGCCCATGAACAGCAGCTGCATGGACAGGATCAGCCCGACCTGGCCCGAGCTCAGACCGAACTCGTCCGCGAGCGGGATGACCAACAGCGTGAGCAGGAAGACCTCGTAGTAGTCGAAGATCCATCCGATCAGGGCACCGAGGAACGCGCCCCGCTGCGACTTGTCCAGGCCACGACGGACGCGTCGCGCTCCGTCGATCTCCATTGACCCCATGGCCGGTTCATCCTCTCGGGTGTACGGACGCCACCAGTGCCCCGCCTTCGCACGAAGATAGCCGGCCGACGGCAATATGTATACTGATCGGACAGGGTTAGTTTTTGTCTACCCGGCCCGTCGGACTGGATGCGAGGACCACGATGACCGCTGCCTTCCTGCTCGCGGGCCGCCGAACTCCGATCGGCAGGCGCGGCGGCGTACTCGCCGACGAGCACGTCGGCGACCTCCTCGCCGGCACCATGGTCACCGCAGTGGACGCGGCCGGGGTCGAACCGGCCGACGTCGACCAGGTCATCGTGGGCTGCGTGACGAAGACCGGCGACCAGGCGAACAACGTCGCGCGCACCGCCTGGCTCAGCGCGGGCCTGCCACAGGAGGTGCCCGGTGTCACCGTGGACGCCAAGTGCGGCTCGAGCCAGCAGGCCGTGCACTACGCGGCGGCACTGGTGACCAGCGGCGCGGTGGACGTCGTGCTCTGCGGTGGCATCGAGCACATGTCACGCCACCCGCTGGGCGAGGACATCGGCGACGGGATGGGCGATGCCTACTCCCCGGCCTACCGGTCGCACTACGAGGTCACCAGCCAGGGCGAGGCTGCCGAGCGCATCGCCGACCTGTGGGGGCTCGACCGCGCCCGCTGCGACCAGATCGCCGTGGCCTCGCAGGAACGCGCCGCGGCTGCCGTCGCCACCGGCCGGTTCGACTGCGAGATCAGCCCCGTAGGCGGCGTCGAGACCGACCAGGGACCCCGCCCGTCCACGCTGGAGTCGCTCGGCCGGCTGCAGCCGGTGTTCCGTCCCGAAGGCGTGCTGACCCCGGGCAACTCTTCGCAGATCTCCGACGGCGCATCCTGTGTCGTCGTGGCGTCGGACGCGTACGTCAGGACGCACGGGCTCGCGCCGCTGGCGGAGATCGAGCACCAGCAGCTCGTCGGCGTCGACCCGGTACTCAAGCTGACCGGCCCGATCCCCGCCACCCAGCGCATCCTGAAGCGCGCGGACATCCCCGTGTCGGGCATCGACACGTTCGAGGTCAACGAGGCGTTCGCCAGCGTGCTCGGCGCGTGGCTCGCGGACATCGACGTCCCGCTCGAAGCGGTGAACGTCAACGGCGGCGCGATCGCGCTCGGGCATCCGGTCGGCGCTACCGGCACCAGGCTGCTGCTTACGGCGGCGCACGAGCTGCGGCTGCGCGGCAAGCAGCGCGCGCTCGTCACCATGTGCTGCGGCGGTGGTCTCGGCACCGCCACCGTACTCAGGGCTGCCTAGCGTCCAGCCAGGCCCCGATCCGCTGCAGTGCGTCGACCGCCTCGGGCAGCCGTGGCGCGAACGCGTGCCAGACGTGGATCAAGCCCGGCCAGGTCTCCAGCTCGCAGTCGGTGCCAGCCGCTACGGCCGCCGCGTGGAAGCGTTCCGCGTCGCCGCGCAGCCCCTCGAGCTCGGCGGCCTGGACGAGCGTGGGCGGCAGGCCGCGCAGGTCGGCATGCAGCGGCGCCACGGCCGGGCTGGTGGCCGAGACGTCGCCGAGGAACGCGTCGCACATCGTCTCGAGCAGCCAGCGCGGCGTCTGCGGGTCGTAACCGGCGAACTCGTCGATCGACGGCGAGGCGAGCGCGAGGTCGAGCAACGGCGAGAGCAGCACGGCCCGACCCGGCAGCGTGGCGCCGCTCGCGCGCAGCCGCAGCAGCGCGGCCAACACGAGCCAGGCACCGGCCGAGTCACCGACGAGCACCAGCCGCTCGGGCGCGAACCCCTCGTCCAGCAGCCAGGCGTGGCAGCGCAGCACCTCGTCCAGCTGGGTGGGGAACCGCACCTGAGGCGCCAGCGAGTAGCCGAGCGTCAGCACCGGCCGGCCGACGGCGGCCGCGAGGTGGGTGGCGAACGGGCGGCTGGTGGCCAGCGACCCCATGATGAACCCGCCGCCGTGCAGGTAGAGCACGGCATCGCCGTGCTCGGCGCCACTGGGTACCGCCCACTCCGCCTGCCCGCCGGGCGTCGCGACCGACCGCAGGTCCACGCCCGGCGCGAGCTGCCTGCCCGCGGCCGCATCCTCGAACCGTCGGTGGTGCTCGGTGATCGGCCAGTCCGGCTGCGGCGCGTGCCGCCGCAGCGCACGCACCAGACCGACGACGGACGGGTTCAGCCGGCCGTCGTCCGCGAGCTCGCTCACGCCGTCACTCATGCGCCGACAGCGAGCTCGTCGAGGAGCTGGTCGCGGAGCTTGAACTTCTGCACCTTCGTCGCCGACATCGGCCACTCCTCCACCATCCGTACGTGCCGTGGCACCTTGAACGAGGCCAGCCGCTGCGCACAGAACTCGCGCAGCTCGTCCGCGGTCACCGCCGCGCCTGGTTTCAGCTCGACGAACGCCGCGGCCACCTCGGACAGCCGCTCGTCAGGCACGGAGACGACCTGCGCGAAGGTCACCGCCTGGTGTGCGGCCAGCACGAACTCGATCTCCGACGCAGCCACGTTCTCGCCGCCGATCTTGAACATGTCCTTCAGCCGGCCGAGGAAGACCAGCCTGCCGTCGTCGTCGAACCGACCGAGGTCGCCGGTGGCGAACCACCCCTCGCCGTCCACGGGTGACGCTGGCTCGCGGTGGTAGCGGCGTAGCACCGCGTCGCTGCGCACCTGGATCTCCCCCGTACCGCCGGCGTTCACCTGCCGTCCCTGCACCGGGTCGACGATGCGGATCTGCACGCCGGGGAACGGGTTCCCCGCCGTCGTGGCGCGTGCCGCCGCGGGGTCTGTCACATCGTTGTACACGACGACGCCGCCGGCTTCCGTGCACCCGTAACAGGAGACCTGCACAGCACCCGGCAGGCTCCGTTGTACGCGGTCGAGCAGACCCTCGGGACCGATGGCGAGGATCCACCGCAGCGCCGACACGTCGGTGGTCGCGAAGTCCGGGTGGTCGAGCAGCGACGTGACCAAGGTGGAGAACGCGACGTACGCGGCGGTCACCCGCTCCCTGGCGAGCAGCTCGAGCCCGGTGCCCGGGTCGAAGTGCGCGGACGTCACGAAGGTGGCGCCCAGGTCGAGCGTGCCGAGCAACGGCAGCAGGCCGCCGGTGTGGAACAGCGGCAGCGGGTCCCACACCACGTCACCCACCTGCACCCCCATCGACGCGGCAGTGTGGCGGGCTGTCTGCACGAAGGCGCCGAGCGAGTGCACGACGCCCTTGGGGTGCGCTGTCGTGCCGGATGTGTAGATCAGCAGCAGCTCGTCGTCGGCCGCGCGGTCCGCCGGCAGGTCCGCCGCGAGCGCATCGCACTGCTCGGCGGTGACGAACGCCGGTTCGACGGGCGCCGCGCCCAGCATGACGATGCTGCGCAGCGCCGGCGCGTCCGGCACGGACAGTGCGAGCGGGTCGGCCTGCGTACGCAGTGCGGGGAAGGCGGCCAGCAGCCGCTCCCCCAGGTCAGGGAAGCCACCGCCGAACTGTCCGGTCACGAGTACCTCGATGTCGGAGTGACCGACCACGTACTGCAGCTCGTGCGACCGGTACCGGGTGTTCAGCGGCACGACGACCGCGCCGATGTCCCACGCGGCCAACAGGTGGCAGATCATGCTCGCGGTGTTCGGCATCAGCAGCCCGACCCGGCCGCCGCGCCGTACACCGAGTCCGCTCAGCCGGCGCACGACCTGCGTGACCCGCTCGTCCAGCTCCTGGTACGTCAACCGCTCGTCGTCGGTCACGAGTGCCTCGACGTCGCCGTACGAGCCGAGCCTCCGTGCCACCTCGAGCATCCGCCACACCTCCCGCCCTCGGGTGTACCCGTGTCGCGACCATACCCGCCGGCAAAATGTATACTGACCAACCAGGATACTTTATCGCCAAGGGGTGATCCTGTGCCACGTCCGGCGACGTCATGCCGTGCACCATTCCGACCGATCGTCACGCTGGGCGACGCCGCCGCGGAGCCACTCGACGCCGACCGCCTGGCACGCGCGCTCGGCGACGCGAACGTCCCCACGCTCGTCGCCGTGCTTACCCACCTCACCGGCGAGGAACGCTGGTTCCACCCGCCGTACACGCCGACCCGGACGAAGGGGCTCTCTGACCACACCTCGGGCGGCCTCACCGAGCAGGCCCGGGCCGCCGTCAGGGCCGCGGCGCTGGCGGCTGTGCTGCGGTGGGCCGATGACCCGGACGGGATCCGAGCGCTCGACGAGGGTGCGCTCGGCCGCATCATGGAGCTCTGCATGGGCGAGCCGGTCGCCCCCAAGTACGTCGGCATGATGGCCGAGGAGATGGGGATGCGCCCGCGCTTCGACAACGAGCGGCTCGCGCGGCTGCGTCCTGACGAGGAGTACTCCGCCGTCATCGTCGGCGCCGGTGCGTCCGGCATCTGCATGGCGGTGCAGCTGAAGCAGGCCAACATCCCGTTCACCATCGTCGAGAAGAACCCGACCGTGGGCGGCACCTGGTACGAGAACCGCTACCCGGACTGCGGCGTGGACACGCCGAGCTACTGGTACTCGTTCTCCTTCAACCCGGTCTCCTGGTCGCACTACTACTCCAAGCGCGACGACGTACAAGCGTACCTCGACGCGACGGTCGACAGGTTCGGGCTCCGCGAGCACATCCTCTTCGACACCTGCGTCGACGCGGCCAGCTACGACGCGGCGACCGACACCTGGCACGTCCGCGCCACCGGCCCCGACGACACCCAGGTGGAGCTGGACGCGAGGTTCCTCGTGACGGCCGTCGGCCAGCTCAACCAACCGAAGATCCCGTCGATCCCCGGCCAGGAGACGTTCGCGCACGACCAGTTCCACTCCGCGCGGTGGCCGGCCGACCTCTCGCTGCGCGGCAAGCGGGTCGCGGTCGTCGGCACCGGAGCGAGTGCCATGCAGCTGGTGCCGGCGATCGCCGACGAGGTCGCCGAGCTGACGGTGTTCCAGCGTTCACCGCAGTGGATCGCGCCGAACCCCGAGTACACGCGCGAGGTCTCGGACGACACCCGCTACCTGATGGCGCACGTGCCCTTCTACGCCGCCTGGTACCGCATGCGGCAGGCCTGGGTGTTCGGCGACAAGGTCTACGACAACCTCGTCATCGACCCCGACTGGTCGTGCACCGACACCGCCGTCAACTCGATCAACGACGGGTACCGGAGGTACTTCACGTCGTACATCCGGAGCGAGCTGGAAGGCCGGCCGGACCTGCTCGAGAAGGCACTGCCCGACTACCCGCCGTTCGGCAAGCGGATGCTGCTCGACAGCGGCTGGTTCCGTGCACTGCGGCTGCCGCACGTCTCGCTCGAGACCACGCCGATCGAGTCGATCGGCACCGACGCGATCCGCACGAAGGACGGTGTCGACCACGAGGTCGACGTCATCGTCTACGCCACCGGCTTCGACAGCCTACGGCTGCTCGGTTCCTTCGACGTCCGCGGACGCGACGGGGTCGCGCTGCGGGACCAGTGGGGCGACGACGACGCGCGTGCGTATCTCGGCATGACCGAGCACGGGTTCCCGAACATGTTCTTCCTCTACGGCCCCAACACCAACCTCGGGCACGGCGGCAGCCTGTTGTTCATCACCGAATGCCACGTGCGCTACATCATGGGGCTGATCGAGCAGCTGATCCAACGTGGCGGCACCAGCCTGGAGTGCAGGCAGGACCTACGCGACCGGCACAACGACGAGATCGACCAGGCGCACGCCGGCCTGATCTGGAGCCATCCGGGCATGCAGACCTGGTACCGCAACGACCGTGGCCGGGTGGTGACGAACTCACCGTGGCGGCTGATCGACCTCTGGCAGATGACCAGGGCACCACGGCTCGACGACTACGAGGTGGTTTGACCGCGCCCGTCGCGCGCCGCCAGCCCGGTGAGGACGAGGTCGGCGAAGACGGCACCGATGCGGTCAGCCGACAGCCGGCCGTCCTGCCGGAACCACCGGGACATCGAGTTCAACATGCCGAGCACGGCGAGCGTCGTGATGCGCGGGTGCAGGTTCTTGAACACGCCGTCGGCGATCCCCGCCCGTACGACGTCCTCGAAACCGTCGACGTAACGTGCCCGCAGCGCCTCGATATGAGGGCGCTTCGCCGCACTCAGGTAGCGCGCCTGGTCGGTGAAAACCCTTACGTGGTACGGCCGGTCGCCCATCACCCGACTGTGTTCTACGACCAGCTTGCGTAGCCTCGCCGCGGCATCGGCAGCCGGTCCCGCCTCGGCTGTCCACCTCGCCAGGTTCTCGAGGTTCTCCATCCCGAACCGGTGGTGAATGGCGTAGAGGAGCTCTTCCTTCGACCCGATGTGGTAGAAGAGCCCGCTCTTCGTGACCCCCGCTGCCTCCGCGATCTCGCGGGTGTTGGTCTCCAGGTACCCCTGGGTGGCGAAGAGCCTGGTCGCAGCGGAGAGGACCGCGGCCGGCACCGCGGTCGGCGGCTCCTGCTCGGCGTCCGACCCGGTGGCCGTCCGCGGTGGCATGACGTCGTCGGCTCGGGGCGACGTGTCGTCGGTCTCGGTGAGACCGACGAGCAGGAGCCTGGACATCAACGAGGCCAGGTCACCGATGCCGAACCGCCCGGAAGGCGAGTACCAGCGGTAGATGCTCGCCAGCGCGCCGAACACCCCGGCGGACACGACCTCGACGTCGCAGCCGCGGAACTGGCCGGACTCCTGGCCCTTGCGCACGAGCTTGCGGAAGCGCGCCTCGAACGTATCGCGCCGGCCGACGATCTGTTCCCGCGCCTCGGCGGTGAGGTTGTACTCCTCCTCGAAGAACACCCGGATCGCGCCCTGGTGCCGGACGACGACCGTGACGTACGACTCGATGAAGGCGGCCATGTGCTCGGCCGGGTCGTCATGCTGGGCGTCGGGTGGAATCAGCTCGTCCGCGGCCTCGACGAACCGTTCGTGGATCATCGGCAGGATGACCGGCTTGCTCGGCACGTAACGGTAGAGGGTGCGCTTGGTGATCCCGGCCGCGGCCGCGATGTCGTCCATCGTGGTGCGGCCGTAGCCCCTCTCGTCGAGGAGCTCGGTGGCGACGTCGACGATCTTCAGCCGCCGCCGCTGCTTCGCCGACACCCGGGAAGCCACCTGGCACCGCCTCTCCGCGCAGCTCGCGCACGTACGGTGCCATTATGGTGCACGGACCGGTCAGTAGTCCCCATCCGGGCCCGGGGTGCTACTCCTCGCCGCGCTCGGCGCCCTCCCCGTAGCGACGTTCGAGCGCACGCTCCTGGCCCGCGCCCGCCGACGACCTGAAGACCTTGTCGTGCGCCTTGCGGCCGGCATGCTCCACGCGTTGCGTCGTGTGCCCCATCTTCTCGATCGTCTCCGCCGTCCGCTCGCCGGCCCTGTCTCCGCGTCCGCGCGCCTTCTCCGCCCACTCTTTTGTGTATCTCTTGAGCCGTTCCTGCACCTCCCGCGACTCCCGTGGACGCACGAAGCTCACGACGAAGACCACGGCCAGCCCGATGAGCGCGAGCACCATGAGGATGCGCATGCTGACCTCCCTATGCCAGCCCTACCTCCACGTCTTGCGCCACGCCCGGCAGCCAAACGTTTCCACCCGACCGGCTCGGGTAACCATTCGACATGAAGCGTCGCACCAGGGGGTGACGAGGTTGACGGATCAGGACGAGGGACGTGTTGCGAAGGTCCTGCAAGGCATCGACTTTCCCGCGGACCGCGACTCGTTGGTGGCCTACGCCGAGGCGCGTGGCGCGAACTCGAAGGCACTCGAAGCATTGAGGCAACTGCCTGAGCTGACGTACCGGAGCATGGACCAGGTCATCGATGCCACACCGCAGGAGCCGGAAGGTGACGAGCGCGGCGGCGTGGCACGCAGCAGTGCACGGCACTCACCCACTCATCGGCCCTGACGTGCTCGTTCTCGACGAGGAGGCGACACGATGAGGGGACGGCTATGTAGCCCCTGCCACAACGAGGTGTGCTGTGGCGGCCCCGCGAGAGTGTGGTGCCCCCGATGCGGCACCACCTACCAGGCTGATGACCCGGACTTGCTCGACCACAGCAGCGACATGGACGTACTCGACGGGAGGAAGGAACGTCGATGGGCACCGAGGGCAAGGACATGGTGAACCTGCTGATCGAGGACCATCGCGAGATCGAGGCCATCTTCGGCCGCCTGGAGTCAGGGGAGGGAACCCCTGAGCAACGGCGACAGCTCGCAAACCTGATGACCGCAGAGCTGATCCGGCACTCCGTCGCGGAGGAAGAGCACCTCTACCCCACGGCGCGAGCGGTGCTCGACGACGGCAACAAGATCGCCGACCACGAGATCGAGGAACACGCGAACGCCGAGAGGCTGCTGAAGCAGCTGGAGGGTGTGGCAGCCACCGACCCTGAGTTCGACTCGTTGCTCGACTCAGTGTTCAGCGACGTACGGCACCACATCGAGGAGGAGGAAGGCGATCTCTTCCGCCGACTGCGACAACGGTGCAGCAGGGACGAGCTGCTCGACCTGGGTGCGAAGCTCACCGCGGCGAAGACAATGGCACCTACCCGGCCGCATCCGGCCGCTCCCGACCGTCCCCGCCAGGTCTGAGCTAGCGCACGGAATCGGGCAGCCATGCGTGATGCCAGCGAGTACGTACCGTCCGGTGCGGGACTCCGTGAGCTCCGCGACGCCGCCCAGGACTGCAAGGGCTGCGCTCTGCACGAGCGCGCCGGTCCGCGGGTGGGTTGTTGGTGCGAGGACTCGCCGAGGCAGGCATCGACCCTGCGCGCACGTACCGCACGAACGTGGTGAAGCCCTTCAAGTTCGGCGAGACACGTGGGCAAACGCCGAATCCACGAGCGCGCCCCGACACGAGTGAGGTCACGGCATGCCGGCCCTGGCCGCTCGCCGAGTTCGCCTTGTTGCAGCCGACGGTGCTCGTCTGCCTCGGCGCAACGGCAGAACGCCCTGCTGCCGGGAGAGCTCGGGCAGGAACTACCCGACCCGCGACACTTCCAGCAAGCCGCCAGCCTCGTCACGCCCGAGATGGCCAGGCAGGCGATGCCGTGCGGCCCTGACCCGAAGGAACACCTGGATGCGATCCGGCAGTACGCCGACGCCGGCTTCGACGAGCTCTACGTACAGCAGATCGGCAACGAACAAGAAGCATTCTTCGACTTCTACGCGAACGAGGTGCTGCCGGAGCAGGCGTCCTCCCTCAGTCCCTGACGGCTGCCAACCGGCTACGGGCCGGTCCGAGCGTGTGTGCACGCCTTCGCATGCCGTGCCACGGAGCACCATCGTCGGCCAATCGCTTCTCGACGTCGCGGACGCCCCATCGCCGCGGTGTCAGCTGGTCGTCCGCCACCTCGTTCCAGCGCAGCGGCATGGCCACTGGAGCACCTACCAGCGCACGCACCGAGTAGGGCGCCACAGCGTGTTGTCCGTACGCGTTACGCAGCACGTCCAAGAACAGCCGACCGGCTCGCTTCTCCTTGCGCACCTCCGTGGTCAGCTGCTCGGGATGACGTCCCGCCAGCAGGTCCGCGACCTGCCTGGCGAAGTCGCGCACGTCGTCGATGTCCTCCACAAGGCGCAACGGTACGACGACGTGCAGACCGCGCGACCCCGTCGTCATGACGAACGACGGCAGCCCGAGGTCGTCGAGCAGGTCACGCAGTTCGAGCGCGGCGCGCTGCACCACAACGAAGTCGTCGCCTGGAGGATCGAGGTCGAAGACCATGCGGTCCGGCAGCCACAGGTCCTCCGTCGTCGTCAGCCACGGGTGAATGGCCACCACGGCCTGATCGGCAAGGTAGACGAGCGACGCCGCGTCCTCGCACAGGGTCATGGTGATCTCGCCGCCACGTTCGCGGGGTACGGTGACCCGGCCGAGCCACTCGGGTGCACTCGCGGGCAGCTGCTTCTGGAAGAACCCGTCTGCATCGATCCCGTCGGGGAACCTGTGCAGTGCCAACGGCTTCCCGCGGATATGCGGCAGCATCACCGCGGCGACGTCACGGTAGTAGGCAGCGAGGTCGCGCTTGGTGACACCGACGTCGCGGAACAGCACCTTCCCCGGGTTGCCGATGCCGACCCGGCGCCGACCGACCTTCAGCTCGCCGTCACCATCTCGCCGTCCCATGGGATCCGCTTCTACCCAGGGCCCGTAATGCATACACCTCCGGCGGCCAGTGCCCAGGCTGCCACCGGCTAGTCCAGCTCGGCGAACGAGTACGGCGGCCAGGGACCGGTGAGTCGGAGCCGCACGTCGGGGTGTTGCTGACGCAGGTACTCGATCCTGTCCTCCCACGCACCGCCCTCGCCCGTACCGGCGAGGTATGAGCCGTTGAGGATCATCCGCCCCCGGTGTCTGCTCAGCGTCTTGTCTTGCGGCGGATGCCGCCGACTCGCGAACGCCTCCACGTCGAGCGCGGCATGCAACCCGTCGGCCACCTCCGCGGCCGCTGTTTCTGTCGTCCCGTGCGACTCGAGCTCGGTGCTACGCCTCCGCAGATAGGCAGCGCCGGACTCGACCTGCGTACGATCGGCACGCCTCGGTCCGTCGTCGAGGAACGCCTTGACGCCCCACTCGACTCGATGTTCGATCCGGGACAGGATCGCCTGGATGTCGTCGTACATCTCGTCCAGCTTGGCGCGAACGCTGTCGTCGCCGAGGCAGACGATCACCATGCGCAGCGGTGCCACGGCCGCGCGCGCCGCTACCGCCTTGACGACCTCGTCGTGTGCCCACGCGACGTTGGCGACCCAGTCGAGGTTCTCCAGGTTCCGCCGCAGACCCTCCGCGCCGAACTCGTCCAGGTCTACGTCGCTCACGGCGGCCGCGAGCCCACGGTGCTCGAGCGTCCGCACCTCGGCACCTGCAACCCCGCGCAACCCGTGGAGCGATCCGGAAGGGATCACCTTGCCCACACCGTAGATGTACGTACCCGTCCGTTCCATCGTCGACTCCTGCTCGTATCCGTCAGAGGAGGTTCCCGAGCGGACCGAGGTTGAGGTTCAGGTCCTCGTCGTCGAGACCGAACTCCTCCTTGAGGTCGTCCACCCGCTCTTCGAGTCCCATCAGTGCCTGACCGAGCCGCTCGATCTGCTCGTCGCTCAGACCACCCGCTTCGACTCTGCGGATCGCCTGTCGTTCCATCAGTTGTCGCAGCAGCTCGATCAGCGTAAGCACGAGCTGTGCGAGGCCGCGTGCGGTGTCCTCTCCATTCGCGTCCACTCTCATCGGGTCCCCTCACTGACGAAGTTGTACGGCGGCCACGGCCCGGTGACGTGAGCACGCATGTCCGCGTGGCGCGTACCGAGCGCCTCCGCGTACGCCGAGAAGTCAGTGGCACGGTCCGCAGGCAGCAGATAGGTGCCGACCATGACGTCCGGCGGCGCGGGATACTCCCGCAGCACACTGGCGTCCGCGCGCTCGGCGAGCGGTTCGTGGAGATCGCGCGTCACCTCGCTCGCGCGACGCTGTTCGGCCGCACGGGAGAGCAGGTAATCGCGGCCACTCCGCACCCGGTCCTCGGCGTCGGCCGGGTGCGATCGCTCGCGGAGGATGCGCACACCGACCTCCACACGTCCGCGCACCCGGCGCAGTCCGTCTACCAGCTCGTCCCGCCGCTGGGCGAGCTCGCGCGCGAGGCGCTCCTCGCTGTCGAGCCGGGTCCCGAAGCGCAGCGGCAGCACCGACCCACGCGCCAGCATCGCCTCGACGACGCGTTCGTGCGCGAACACGAGCTCGGCCGCGACGCTCAGGTGCAGAGCGGCATGACGGCTGTAGACGGCGGCGACGCCCGCACGGTCGAGAACCTGCAGCGGTGCGTCGTCGAGGCCCGGTAGCGCAGGAGCTCCGCTCGACGACTCGCCGATACCGTAGACGTAGATCACGGTGGCTCCATCTGGCCGCGTACCGTCGGCACGGAGCCGACCAGTAGGCGGAGACTCACGTACACCAGGTCGATGTCGGCGAGCGACAGTGTGACGTCGCCGGTGATCACCACGCCTGCGCCGAGCGCGCGGTCGAGTACCTCGACGAGTGCGACGTCCCTGTCCGTGTCGACCTCGGTGTCAGCGGTCACCCGTCGCCTCCTCTTCCTCGAGGGCACGGTCGCCGCCGCGGCCCGCCGACTCCAGCTGGCGTTCGAGCTGCCCGACGCGTTCCCTCAACGACCTGCGGTCGTCGTCGTCATCGCGTCCGGCCAACCACGGATCGGTCTCCCACCAGTCGATGCCCATCCGCCGTGCGGTGTCCACGCCGGCGACGACCAGACGCAGCTTGATGGTCAGCAGCTCGATGTCGAGCAGGTTCACCCGGATGTCACCGACGATGACAACGCCCTTGTCGAGTACCCGCTCGAGCACGTCGGCCAGGTTGGTGCCGTTCTCCGACCTGCTCGGTGCCGACGCCGATCCTGCGGGCGTCAGTTGTCCGGCACCAGCTGCATCGGCGGGCCCCGTGCTCGTCATGGAGTGCCTCCAACCGCGTCGTCCTCACCCGCGTGGCTCCTGGGGTAACGGCGGACCCTTCGGTACCCGAGGAGACCGCCGTCCCCGTCGAGCTGCACCTCGTAGCTGCCGAGCACGTCGTCGGTATCGGGCACCCGCTCGACCTCGAGCAGCTCGACCCGCACCTTCCAGGTGTCGTCGTCGACCTGCTCGAGCGACGTCACGGACTCCGCACTGAACCCGGTGATCTCGGCCAACTCGTCACGCGCGCTCTTCGCGAGCTGTGCGCCGGACGGCCGCCGGGTCGAGCGGCGTTCGGACGTCCGGTTCTTCTCGCCGCCAGACTCCTGTTGCCGCTTCTGCGACGTACGCTGTCCCTGCCTCTTCTCAGCCACGGTCGGCTCCCTCGTCCTGCTCGGTGGCCGGTAACCCGCCGATCTGCTCCTCGATCACCTTGCCCTCGAGCTCTTCGGCCCGCTCGTCGTCCAGCTCGCCCTGCGCGCGTGCTTCCTCGATCGCGTGGAGTTGCTCCGCGCCCGCACCTGCACTGAGCCGCTCCTGATCGACCTGGTCCGCGACCTTCTCCGAGACCCACAGGGTGAAGCGCACCGGTGCGACGGGCAGCAACACGATCTCCTTGATCAGACCCACGCCGGTCGCTCCACGTCGATGAAGTTGTACGCCGGCATCGGACCGAGCAGCCGGAAGCGCATGCGTTCCCGACGTTCCTCGGCTGCCTCCTCGACGGCGGCCTCGAACTCACTCAGCCGGTCGCGCTCCACGAGGAATGGAGCGTTGAGCACCATGAACTCCAGCTCGAGCGGTTCGACCACGCCCGCGAGCGACACGGGTTTGAGGTGTTCGAGCAGCTCGGCACTGTCGCGCTCGCGGCGCTGCTCGACGGCGGTGTTCACGATCTCGCCCAGACGTATCCGCACGTCCTTCGTCGCCTCCTCCGAGCCCTGCTGTGCAGCCTCCCGGAGCCGCGCGATCTCCGGCTCGTTGGCAACGATCTCGCGGAGGACGGCATCCTCGTGGTAGTACACCTTCAACGTCATCTGCAGCCGGTCTTCGACCCGTTCGAGGAGCTGTGCCAGCTCGTCGTGACGGGCATCGAGTAGCTCGCTGCTCACCTGCTGCTCGCCGCCGGATGCCATCATGCCGAACCGGAAGGGCACCACAGGCGCATCGCGTACGGCCGTCTCGAGCACTCGGGCGTGAGCGAGTGCCTGGTTCCGCGTCGCCTTCGCGTCATCGTCGGGGGCGTCACCCACGATGGCGGCCAACTCACCGGACTCGACCAGTCGCACATCGGGAAGATCGTCGTGCCTCTCGAGATCATCGAGCGAGGCATCCACCGGGACAGGCACGACGCCGTACACCCACAAGGTCTGCGCTTCGGCACTCATTGCGACCTCCTCCCACGGTCGGCACTGCGCTCTTGCTGTCCGTCCGACCGCAACCAGTCGTCCAGCTTCTCGGCACCGGCCTCGATCGCGCCCCGGCTCTTGCCTTTCGAGCCGGACTCCGCCACGTCTTCCACGACGTCCGGCAGATCTCGAGGTTCGTCCTGCCCGAGCTCGAGACGGTTGGCCGCCTCGGCGAAGCGCAGGTACGTATCCACGCTCGCGACGACGACCCGTGCGTCGACGCGCAGCAGCTCGATACCGACGAGCGAGACGCGGGCGAAGACGTCGACGACCACACCCTTGTCGAGAATGGTCGTGACGACGTCGGCGAGCGAGCTCTCCTGGCTGCGCTCCACCGCGCCTGCCGAACCCGGCTGAACGGTCATGTCCTACCCCTTCTCCGACGAATGTGGTGAGCGTTCCCAAACACGCCTTCTCGACGTTCGGGTTACCCGCCAGGGACCCCGTCAAACGGATTCGATCGCTCCCGGCCCGCGAGGTGCTCCATCACCATGACGAACATGCGCGCACCGCCGATGATCGCGGCGAGCGCGACCAGTTGGGCGCACGTTTGGGCCCGGCCGCCGAGGGAAGCCGCATCGCTGAGCTGTCTCGGGAGGCCAGGTGAGACGCAGCATCACATTGCGGGTCGACGGGCGGCCGCACGAGCTGGCTGTGGACACCAGGACGACATTGCTCGATACGCTACGCCACCACCTGGACGTCACGTCGGCGAAGAAGGGGCTGTGATCATGGGCAGTGCGGCGCCTGCACGCTGCTCCTCGACGAACGCCCACAGTCGCCGGCGGTTCGTCCGGCATCAGCTCCTGGGGCTCGGCCGTCGTCGAGCCAGCGCGCGTGCTACGCGACCGACCATGGGCCTCTCCATGGCCACATTCCGACCTGTGCGGACGTCGAGTCGATCGAGATCGACTGGCTCGACGAGGAAGACGAGTTCGTGAACGCCACGGGCACCAAGGGCATCGGCAAGATCGGCATCGTCGGCACCGCGGCGGCGATCGGCAACGCCGTACGGCACGCCACCGGAGTGCGAGTACGCGACCTCCCGATCACGCCGGACAAGCTGGCGTTCTCGTAGCGTTCGTCGGTTGCCTCGTACGTCCCACCTTCACTCGGCGTCCGCCGAGCGGTCCGACATCCGCACGATGTAGCGACCCAGCACGAAGCCGAGCAGGAGCCCGATGCCCAAGGTCATCCCGGCGCTCCAACGAGTCCACGGCTTCGGTGACTTCCCCTGCATCACCCGTACAGCCTGCTTGGTCCGTCGCTGTGCAAGCTGGCTGGCGCGCAACGGCTGAACACTTGGTTGCCGCACCTTCGGGCGGATCGTATCCGTCATATTCTTGCCCACGGCTATTCACCCTCACTCGTGGAGTTGCGTCCGGGAGCACAGCTACCCAGTCAGCTGTGCGATATTCCCGCACGCCCGGCAGTTCGAGAACTGGTAGATCATTCCGTCGCCTCGTCGATACGCCGGCCGGTGACACGTTCTATCTGGATGCGAATGAAGCATGCGCAGTCGGGAGCCCAGGGATGAAAGGGGAGTGACGAGAGCTCACCGATCATTGCGCTGTCGCTCACCACGCTCGCCCGCCCCACCGCGGTGACGTTCCATCCCGTGCGGTTGTCGACGTCGATGTCGTCGACCTCGAACGCCACCACGGCCCCGTCGACACCCGCTGTGATGCTCCGGTCGTTACCGGAGCGGATGATCACGGCACCTGCGTGGACGAGGAAGTTCACCGGGTGCACCGCAGGCAGAGCGTTCTCGGTGAAGACGACACGGCCGACCGGGACGGAGCCGAGCAGTCGCAAGCACTCATCGGACCCGAGGACTTCGAACCCAGCTGAATCGCGCATCTACCAGAGCCCTTCCGACCAGAGGCGCACGCATCGTCCCGCCGTACCGCCTTCCTGCCATAGGGCCGAAGGTCCCGCCTTGCCGGCCAGTGCAACCCTGGGGTTGCACATCGCTATGCGAGGTGCAACTATGGAGTTGCACATCGGACGCTGAATGAAGGAGTCCTCATGGACGTAGATCGGATCGAACGCGACACGCTGATAGCGGCACCACTCGAGCGGGTCTGGTCACTGGTGGCCGAACCCGGGTTCTGGGCGACCGACGAGACGAACCCGTCCGGCGCGGTGGCCAAGGAAGGTGAGTCGGCGGTGGCGAGGCACACCGAGCACGGCGACTTCCCCGTACGGGTGGAGAAGGTGGAGCCGCCGACGTACGTGGCGTACCGCTGGGTCAGCGCGTTCCCTGGCGAGGAGCTGCGCGAGGACAACAGCACCCTCGTGGAGTTCACGTTGAGCCGCGAAGGCGACAAGACGCGGCTCCGCGTCGTGGAGAGCGGGTTCGCAGCCCTGCCCACGTCCGACGAGAACCGTCGCAACGTGATCAAGGACCACACCGCCGGCTGGCCGCAGTGCTTCGACGCGCTCAAGACGCGCGCCGAACAGCTGGCCGCATGACCGAAGAACCTCGCAGTGCCGGCGAGGAGGTCGACCACGTCCTCGCCGCACTGGCGGACCCCACGCGGCGCAAGGTGCTCGACCTGCTCGCCGCACAGGGCGAGGCCACCGCGACGACGCTCGCCGAACGCCTGCCCATCTCGCGACAGGCCGTGGTCAAGCACCTCGCCGTCCTCGACGCTGCTGGGCTGGCCTCCGCGAGCCGGGTCGGACGCGAGGCCCGGTACGCGGTGCAACCCGCGGCACTCGACGCGACCGCGCGGTGGATGGCCGCGCTCGCGGCCGACTGGGATCGACGCCTGGCGAAGATCAAACGCGTCGCCGAGGCAGCAGACCGAGACTCCCGCTCGACACGACACGACTGACAAGGACGCACACAGTGGAGACGACAGCACTCCGCGCTGCCTACGAGCGACTGCTCGATGCGGCCGCGACCCCCGACCTCGGCGACGCCGCCGACGGAGGATGGAACGCCGATCAGATCCTGGCCCACATCCTCAGCGTCGACGCCGCGATCGCCGCGACTGCACTGGGGGTCGTCTTGGGCTCGCGCCCCACGTTCGACAACCGGATCGCCCTCGACACCTGGAACCTCGACCGGATCATCGCCGAGCACTCCGCCAGAGCGGACCTGATCGAACACGTCCGGAGCCAAGCCGCTATCCTCTGCGACATCGCCGATCAGCTGAACGACAAGGCAGCCTCGGTCCTGGTGCCCACACTCCTCCTGTCCAACAACACGCTCGCGCTGGACCAGCCGGTCCCCCTAGCCGGCCTCATCGATGGTCTCGCCGAGAACCACGTACCCGAGCACACCCAACAACTTCTCGACCTACGCACAAGCGTTCCCGCCGGCACCTGAGCTGGCTCACACCTCGTCAATGTCGCGTCTGGTCGTCACCGAGGAGGTGCTGTTCGAGCCATCCCATGCCGAGCAACATCAGCAGCAGTAGCGGCGTAAGCGCAAAAGCCAACAACACCATAGGCACCCCCGTACCTGGTGCCCTCGACCGCACCCAGCGGATGTGCGGCGCGCCTCCCCGCGTGACCTACGCCCTGGAAGGCCCCAAGCTTCCATGACACATCAGCGATCGGCGCAGCCGAGAGCCGGTCTTCCTTGGGAGGCACGTACCAGTGTGTCCCCTGACAAACCTAACTCTCGCCCCCTGTCAGGTAAACCCCTTGACGGTCAATGCGAGTCCAGCAAATAACGCACTAGGCAGCCTATTGAGTAATGCTCAAGAGCTGCCGGAACCGCGTCGCGCGGTTGGCCGCACCACCCGAGAACGGCGCGCGCTCTTGGCGGCGAGAGTGTTGCGTGATGCTGGCGTGGTTGAGGTTTTTGGTGCGCACCCGGTGGTGTTGGGTGATGATTTGGTGTTGCCTGGTCCGGGCGCCGGCCGCGGGTTGAGGATTTCACTGGTCGATGAGGCGGCGCTGTTTGCCATGGTCGGGGCCCTTGGGTCACGTGTTTCCGGGGCGGTAGCTGGTGGCCGTTTCCCGTTGGTCTATGGCGGTGACTGCGCGACGTTGCTGGGTAGCGTCCCCGGTCTGCGCGGTGACGGGCCCCGTTGGTCTGCTCTTCGTCGATGGGTACGAGGACACCATGTGGTTGGGTGTGTCCCGCGAGCAACCCAGCGAGGACGTATGGTCCCGGTTCTACGACAACCACGGCAACACCCTCGACTACGTCTACGAGATCGACGGCGACACCCTCACCATCTGGGGAGGCGAGAAAGGTTCACCGGCCTACATGCGCGGCACCTTCGACGCCGACGGCAACTCCATGGACAGCGAATGGGTCTATCCGGGCGGCGGGGGCTACAAGTCCACCATGACCCGTATCCAGTAACGACACAAGAGAGGCTCTTCACCGGCGATTACGCTGGTGAGGAGCCTCTTGTGGTGTGGAGCCGCCAGTCGGGCTCGAACCGACGACCTTCTGTTTACAAGCATGCGCCGGGGCGTTCGGTGGCCTAGTGCTATCCGGTGTGAGCTGGGCATGTTGTGTCTGACGGCGGCGGTTGTTTGGTGTCGTCTGATGGTGCCGTACGGCCAGAATCCGGCCAGCCTGGTAGGAGCGGCGACTGTCCGACCACACTGCTGCCTCACCCCGATAGGTGCCGCCCTCAGGCCCGAGTGGCACGGGTCAAGGGTCGAGCTCGCTCGATCGCGTAGCGACGCCGTAGGCGCCCTTGACGCGTGGTGCGCGGGCCGGTCTCCCCCATGATGCCCTAGCGGGGTGAGGCAGCCCCTCAGGCCACCGTGAGCGTCGTGATCAGCGCCCGCTTAGCGAGTGCCTGTGAATGTGACCGCCGAGAGCTGGTGAGTACGTCTACCGGCTTCGGCGGTCTTCTTGCGTGGGCGCGCCCGTGCCCGACCGGCCGGAGTGCCGTGCCTGCCGAGGACGGCCGCCCACGGCCGCCCGCAGGCGGGCCGGCTGTGCCGAGTCGGCGGGCGACGCCCGTGCGGCCCGT